>SKRY01000322.1 GCA_007118235.1 Candidatus Hydrogenedentota bacterium
CATGCGGCGGGAAGTTTGGCGGGACTCAACGCTGGGTTGATTACCGGATGCCACGCGAATGCGTCCGTGTCGGGTAAGCGCCGTGTGGGAGGCTTGACCGGCATTAATGACCATGACGGCGTCGTGGAGAAGAGCCATGCGTCGGGACTGGTGGACGCGAGCGAAGATGAAGCGGGAGGGCTGGTTGGAATCAATCAGGGCCGGGTAACGCGGAGTTACGCAAGCGCGGACGTATCCGGCCGGCCTGCGGGGGGACTGGTAGGCGTCAACCATGGCGAGGTTTCGGAGAGCTACGCCACAGGCGATGTCGCTTGCCTCCCTGGTGACCGCCAGAGGTCCGCGGGCGGCCTTATTGGGACGCATGGCGGCAACGCGGGATTGGTGGCGAGTTATGCCGTAGGAAGGGTCGCGGGGGAGGGCGTTCTTGGGGGGTTAGTGGGAGAGAATTATGAAGCCACGATGCACCGCTCTACCGACGTGACGTCGTGCTTTTGGGATATTGAGGCTAGCGGTGTTGCGGGAAGCCAGGGCGGCAGGGGACTGCCATCGGACCAGATGACTTCGCTCGCGTACTATCAGAACGCCGGGTGGACGGATTACGATTGGGTCATGACGGAGGGCGAATATCCCCGCCTGGGATGGGAAGGAACGGACGGTGAGCCGATTCCCGAGCCGGAGCCGATCCCCTTGGCAGGCGCCGGAACGGAGGCGGATCCCTACCAGGTGGGGACCGCGAACGAATTCGCTTTGTTGAGTCAGTATCCGGAAGTGCTCGAGGCACACGTTGTATTGACGGCCGATCTGGATTTGGCGGAGACGCTCCTCCATCCGATTGGAGATTTCCATGACAAAAACAAGGGGCCGTTTCGTGGCGTATTCGATGGCCAAGGCCATGTGATTCGCAATGTGACCCTTAACCAGCCAGGAAGCAATTACACCGGGGTGTTCGCTCTTCTTGGGGCTGGCGCCGAAGTGCGCGGCTTGGCGCTCGAGGAAGTGGAGGTCTCGGGAGGCGATTACACAGGGGCCTTGGCGGGCAAGAATGAAGGCGGCGCGATCGTGGAATGCCGTTCCAGCGGCGCCGTCTCCGGTGGAGACTATACAGGCGGTCTGGTGGGTCTCAACCACTCGGGGACCGTCGCGGACAGTCACACCTCGGGCGAAGTCTCGGGCGGCGAGGCCGTTGGGGGGTTGGTCGGCGAGAGTTCGGGGTCAAGTTGGGGGTTAGAAGCGGAGATATCCCACAGTTCGTCCACGGCGAATGTTGTGGGACACAGATCCGCCGGCGGTTTGGTGGGAACGAACCGGCGCGTGTTAGTGGACTCCCACGCCACGGGTGACGTGACGGTCATTGAAACGGATGACGCCCAAACCGGCCGCCCCGGCGGGGGATTGGCGGGAACGAACCGCGGCAAGATATCCCGGAGTTACGCCACGGGCAATGTCGTTGCGAGAATCTTTGCTGGCGGGCTTGTGGGCCTTAATACCAGCAACAGCGGGCTTGTGTCGGAGAGCTACGCCACGGGATCGGTCGAAGCGGAGAACCGGGCTGGAGGTTTGGTTGGCGCGAACGAGGCAGACATTGTCGCCAGCTACGCCACGGGCGCGGTTCAAGCGGAACGCCGGCCGGGAGGCTTGGTGGGGAGCAACTGGAGAAGCCCCTATTTGGGGTCGTCATATACCGGCGCCATTCGCGAATCGTACGCAGTGGGGCCCGTATCCGGCCAGGAAGACGTAGGGGGGCTCATTGGACAGAACGAGTACGGCCGGGGCGCGGTGGTGCGCACGAGTTTCTGGGATGTGTACGCCAGCGGTGTCACTGGCGGTGGAAGTGGGTTGGGGTTGCCCACGGGTGAAATGACCTCGCGAAGCACGTATCAGCAGGCGGGCTGGAGCCCGGCGATCTGGACCATGGCGGAAGGGGAATATCCGAGGCTGGCGTGGGAAGGCGCGGACGGCGAACCCCTGTCTGATCCAGAGCCTCTTCCCATGGCGGGAAGCGGTTCCTACAGCGATCCCTATGAGATTGCAACAGAAGAACAGTTTCTGCTCTTGGGCAAGCGCGCCGACCTCCTCGACGCCGACACCCACATCGTGCTCACGTCCGATCTTGATCTGGAGGGCGAGACTCTTGAGCCCATTGGCGTGTTGGGCCCCTTCACAGGATACTTCGATGGCCAAGGGTACGTGGTCCGTAACGCTGTTATCGGTCAACCACTCAATCACTTTGTGGGACTCTTTTCCATAATCGGGGAGGATGGCGACATCCGCAACCTCAGCCTGGAAGACATCACCGTTACCGGTGGCCAATACACTGGCGGCCTGGCTGGCTGGAACCAAGGTTCCGTGAAGGGATGTTATGTGAGCGGTACGGTGACCGGCACAGATTTCGTTGGCGGTCTCGTGGGATGGAACATCGGCATGGTGTCGACCAGCGGTGGCGCCGCGGCGGTATCCGGCGAAGACACCGTGGGCGGCCTGATTGGCAAGAACGAGGACGCCGTTTGGGAAAGCCACGCCACGGGATCGGTGGATGGCGCCGGGCGGATTGGCGGCCTGGTGGGGAGTAACGACGACGACGACGCATCGGTGCGCAATAGTTACGCCAAAGGGCGGGTGTCCGGCGAGACCACCGTTGGCGGCTTGGCTGGGTATAACATCGGGGTGATAGCGCGGTGCTATGCCGCGGGACCGGTAGAAAGCGAGAACTCGGCTGGAGGCCTGGTTGGGCAGAACCCGATTAGCCCGTGGAAGCTTTTGGATAACTCGGCCGCGAACGTGAAGGCGGGCTGGCCGCCTGTCAGTGAGGGGATAGTAATCGGTAGCTTCTGGGACATGGAAACGACGGGGCAGGACTCGACCTCGGGGGACGCCGGTGCGGGCCGTTCCACCGCCGAGATGCAAACCAAGAGCACTTACACGGACGCGGATTGGGACTTTGACGGGACGTGGGATATTGAAGACGGTGTTTCCTATCCCCAGCTTCGGCAAGGCCCCCCCATAGGCTTGGCTATCAACGAAGTCCGGCCTGATCCCGCGCCGGGTTCGGATTCCCCTGTCCGGATAACGATAACCGGCAGCGGTTTCGAGCCAGGGGCCACGGTGATCTGGCGCGACGAGAGCCGGGGCGAGACGGATTTCGAGCAGACGCCGGCTTCACTCACCCCGATAGAAATCACCGTCGACCCCGTCTTCGGAGAACAGGAAGCGGTATGGTCGGTTCAAGTTGTCAATCCCAGCGGCGAGGAGTCGGAGCCGTACACGATAACCGTATTGCCCGCGGCCACGGGCATGCTCGAGGCCGAAATCGAGCCCGAGTTCGTTCGCTGGGAGGGAGCGCAATGGCGCGTGGACGGCGGCGACTGGCGGGATAGCGGCGAGGCTGTGGAATTGCTTTTCGGCGATTATACGGTGGAATTCAAGCCGATGGAGGGGTTGAAGACCCC
>SKRY01000155.1 GCA_007118235.1 Candidatus Hydrogenedentota bacterium
CGCGGTATGGCGTTACGCCTGACCTGACGTGCTTGGGGAAGGTCATTGGCGGCGGCATGCCCGTTGGCGCGTATGGCGGCCCTGCGTCCATCATGGAATACTTGTCGCCCACGGGCGCCGTCTACCAAGCAGGTACGCTCTCGGGGAACCCGTTGGCCACGGCGGCCGGACTGGCCACGCTGGAAGTGCTTGAGGAACCCGGCGTATTCGATTCGGCGGAAGCCCGCATGACCCGGCTATGCGATGAACTGGGTAGCTTGGCCCAAGAAGCGGGAGTCGCCGTATCGCAAGGGCAGGCGGGCACGATGGCGGGGATGTTCTTCCGCGAGGGCCCCGTGCGGAACTTCGCCGAGGCGGCGCAATCGAACACGGAACGCTACGCCCGGTTCTTTTGGGGCATGCTCAAGCGGGGCGTCTACATCGCGCCCTCCCAATTCGAGGTCCTGTTCTACAGCACCGCCCACGGCGAATCCGAGCTGGACCGCACGCTCTCGGCCGCGCGCGAAGCCTTCCGCGAGACGGTTTAACACATTCCGACGTTACTCGTCGAGGTATTCGTCGGAGGGGTCGAACGGCGGATGGACGACGTTGATGATCTCGAAGTTTCCCCGAGCCACGTGGCGCGTGAGAGGCGGAATGTACACCACGTCGCCGGGTTTGACGGGGACTCGTTCGTCGTTTAGTTCGACTTCTCCCTCGCCCTCGAGGATGATGTAGTACTCCGTCGTTTTCTTGTGATAGTGGCGCTGGGCTTCGTGCGAAATGGTGACGCGGTGGATGCCCACCGGCCCTGGATCGTCCTGCGAGAAGATGCGCCGCGCGTCTCCGCAGGGGCAGGTGATGGGGGACACATCGTTCACGTTGCGCACCGTGGGGGATTGCTGTTGCGGCATGATCGCTGTACTCCTCTTGGTTTGATTCATGGGGACGCATTGTACCGTACATGCGGCGGTTCAATTAAGCCATACGATGGCCCCATTCAACACGGCCGCGAAGCTCACCCACAGCAGGTATGGCAAGAGTAGCGCCGCCGCGAACCGTTGCAGGGGGTAGAAGAAGACGATCGTGGCCACGATCAACGCCCAGAGCGCGGCGATTTCCACGAAGGCCAGCAAGGGATTCTGTAGCCCGAAGAAGAGCAGGGACCACAAACCATTCGCGATGAGTTGCAGGACAAACACCGTGACAGCGGCCCCGACGGGTTTGCCCGCGCGGAGTCCGGCGCTCACGGCCCAGCCCGCCGAGATCCCCATCAGGGTGTAGAGAAGGGTCCACACCGGACCGAACACCCAGTCCGGCGGATTCCAGGCGGGCTGCTCCAGAGTCTGGTACCAGTCTCCCACGGATTGCGCTGTCGCCAAGCCGCCGAGACCCGCGGTGATGTAACTCAATGCGATGAATCCCGCGAACAACGCAACATCCCGTTGGGTCTTGCTCATGGCGTAAGGGCCTCCTCGTGATGGCCGATAGGCCGGGCGAGAGGCGTTTGACCAAGGCCCGGTGTACCGGAATGTGTTTAAGAAACGCGAGTGAAAGCAACAGGCGCCGCGGAATCCGCCGCGAAACGCCGGCCGAGGCGCACCGCGATGCTTAACACATCGCGGGAATGGCTTGTTCCACGGGTTCGCCGGTGAGCCAGTGGCCGCTGGCGCTGGTGATGCGCACCAAGGCTAGGTCGCCGATCTCCAGGGAGCCGTCCATCACGGTGACGGGCCGGTGGCCGTCCGTCCGTCCGTTCATTGCCCCGCGCTGCTTGGGATTGGCGCTGTCGATAAGGACTTCCTGAACCGTACCCACATAACGGGCGACACGTTCCGCGTTGATGCGCTCCTGCAATGCGATGACCCGCGCCAGCCGGTCTTCCTTTACCCTGCGCGGCACATCGTCCGCGAAATGCTTGGCCGCCTTCGTCTTGGGACGGGGCGAGTACTTGAACGGAAAGATTTGGCTGAACTCGGCTTCTTCAAGTACGCGCAACGTGCCCTCGAAATCTTCCTCGGTTTCCGTGGGAAAACCCACGATCAGGTCCGTGGTCAGCTCCAGTTCAGGGTTGATGGAGCGCATGTAGCGGACCTTGGCGAGAAACTCCTCCACCGTGTGGCGCCGGTTCATGAGGTGAAGCAGCCGGTCCGAGCCCGCCTGGAAGGGCAAGTGCAGATGGTTGCAGATGTTGGGGCGGGCCGCCATGAGGTCCGAGAGGCGATCGTTCCAGTCGTTGGGATGGGGCGAGGTGAAGCGGATGCGCGGCAAGCCATCGATCTCGGACACCGCGTCGAGCAGCGCACAAAAGTCCCATTCGCCCGCCTGGTAAGAGTTCACGTTCTGTCCCAGCAGCCAGATCTCCCGCGCCCCCCGGTTGACAAGATCCCGCGCTTCCCGCAGGATGTTGTCCGGCTCCCGGCTCACCTCGCGGCCGCGCGTAAAGGGGACGACGCAGAACGTGCAGAAGTTATCGCAGCCCTTGGTGATGGCGATGTAGGCCTTGCAGCCTTCGACGTGGCCTCGCTCGACCCATTCCTCGGGGATGAAGTTCTGGATCTTCTTGTCGCGGGGCATCCACTTGGTCATGAGCACCCGCTCGCCTTCGCGCACGCGCTCAAGCATCTCGGGCAGCCGCATGTAGTTGTCCGGGCCAAAGACCATGTCCACGGCCTTCTCCCGTTTCAGGATGGCCTCGCCCTCTTGCTGCGCCACGCAGCCGCCCACGCCGATGACAAGCTCCGGGCTGGCCTTCTTCAAATGACGCAATTGGCCGAGATGGCTGTACACCTTGTTCTCGGGATTCTCCCGGACGGAGCAGGTGTTGAGCAGAATCAGCGAGGCCTCTTCCTTGTCCGCGGTGAGGGCGTACCCCTCCGCTTCGAGTACTTCCTTCATGCGGCCGCTGTCGTGCTCGTTCATCTGACAGCCAAAAGTATGGATAAAGGCTTTGGGTTGCATAGGGCTCCTGTCGAACTCACGTATCCCGCGCGAAGGCGCGCCGTGTGGTTCGCCATCCGCGGGCATTGTCCCGGTACGTGAGAAAGTATAGCAGCCCCGCCGTTTCGCGGGCAACGGGCGGGCTGTCTCCCAATCGCCGGATATGGCGGGGTGCGGGGCGCTTACATCCCCCGGCCCTGCGGGCCCCCCTTCAAAGGGGGAATTAAGCCGATCACCCGTTCGGTGAATAACACCCCCCTGTGTGGGCGCTTTGAATGAGAAGATTCCCCCCTTGAACGGAAGTTCCCCCTGGATGAGGTGGTTGGAGCGGCATTTCGTATTGGTGTGACGGGGCTTTTGTTGTCTTTCGGGCGTACCCACGACTAATTAAGCATAGATACTTTACATACAGGCCGGAATATGGTATCGTGTGACCACGATGTATATCGAGCGAGTCAAAAAGAAGGCCGGCGAGAAAACCCACGTCCAGGTCCTGATGCGCCACTCCTATCGCGACAAGGGCCG
>SKRY01000226.1 GCA_007118235.1 Candidatus Hydrogenedentota bacterium
AGTAGTTGCCGGTCTTGGTGGCCAGGAACACCTCGTCTCGGCGGCTGCTCATAACCTCGCCGATGTAGGTCTCGCTGATGCCTCCGCCATAGGCTTGGGCCGTGTCAATGTAGTTGACGCCGAGGTCCAGGGCGTGGTTGATGATCTCAACCGAGGCGTCATGTGTGCCTTCCTGCTCCAGCGTGGACTGTCCGCCCAAGCTGAAGATGCAGACTTCATAGTTCGTCCGGCCCAGGCGGCGTTTCGGCATCGCGGCGTTCTGGGCAGCGACGGTGGGCCAGTGCCGGCTCCCCGCGAAGGCGCCGAGCCCCGTGGCGGCGGTGGTGGCCAACACGGATTTAAGAAGATCCCTTCGTCCAATTCGATAGGTCATGAGTAGCGGCCTCCATGGGCGGTTGAGGCGGGACGGCTGAAGTGGCCAAGTCCCGCCAACTTGTTCGTAAGCCCGGTCCGAGACCGGGAATCTCGTTCAAGAGTAGTATCCCCCTTTTTCGGCCCCATGTCAATCCCGTAGCGGCGCCACACATCGAAATTTGGGAAAGAAACACAATACACGTCACCGGGGTTCCGCCGCGCTTGCTCGCGCGTGGGGCGGAATTGACTTATTGGGGTTGAACGGGGCAAAATCCACACGCCTTTGGGGTGGCGCTTGCCGCGGCGCGGGATGAGGGCGGTCCGGCAGGCGCATAACGGATATCGATAAAGATAAATAATGAAAAGGGGGTGATTCATGGCGCAGGGTGAGGCGGTTTTTAGGGGCATGTTCCTTGGCAAGGGCCGGGTGAGCGACGTGATGGTCCGCGACGGCAAAGTGGTGGACATCTCGCCCGCCCGGGATAATGAGCATCCCATTGGGGGCAGTTCCTCCATCATCGCGCCGCCCTTGTTTGACATCCAAGTGAACGGGGCCGGCGGAATCAACTTGCAGGGCGATGCCGTGACGGCCGAGCACGTGCGCGAACTCACCGAGTGGTTGGCGGCATGGGGCGTGAGCCACTGGATTCCCACGATCATCACGGGGCCGCTGGCCAGCATGGAAAAGGGATGCCGCGCCATCGCCGAGGCGCTGCAAGACAAGGCGGTGGCGCATGCCGTGCCAGGGATACATCTCGAGGGACCGTTCCTGTCGCCCAAGGACGGTCCCAGGGGAGCCCATCCCAAGAAAAACGTGCGCAAGCCCAGCCTGCGGGAGTTCGATCGCCTGATGAAGGCGGCGGAAAACCGCGTTCTCTACACCACGGTGGCGCCGGAACTGGACGGCGCGGCGTCATTCATCAGTGAAGTGGTCAAGCAAGGCGTCACGGTGTCGCTGGGACACCACAATGGCTCCGAGGCCGACATTGAACAGGCCGTCGGCGCGGGGGCCCGCCTTTGCACCCACCTCGGCAACGGCATGGCGCCCCAGATACCCCGGCATCAGAATCCTTTGTGGCCCCAACTCGCCAACGACCATCTCACGGCCTCGCTCATCGCCGATCTTCACCACCTTCCCCCGGCCGTGCTGAAGACGTTTGTCCGGGCGAAGGGCCCCAAGAACGTGGTGCTTACCTCGGATTGTGTTCATCTCGCCGGGTGTAAGCCGGGGACATACGAGCTGGCTGGTTCGCCGGTGGCCTTGTTGCCGGAGGGCAAGATCGTTCTGTCTGGCACGGACTTGCTCGCGGGCAGCGCACTTATGCTTTTGCAAGGCGTCGTGAACGCGACACGAGTGACTGATATGGGATTGAAGGAAGCCTTCGCCAGCGCCACCACCATCCCCGCCAAGCTCTTTGGGCTCAAGCAACGTTTCTCACTGCCCTCGGTCGGGCGCAAGGCCAACTTCATCGTGTTTGAAGTGAACACATCAACCGCGCATTGGACCCCGGTCGTGCAAGCAGTCTTCATCAACGGGGAACGGAAGGCGTAGCTGGTGGTGGAAAGGGTGGGAGCACGGGGTTGGGCGTTATGCTGGACTTACTGGCTTGCGTGAGGATCCGTTCTCAAGAATTATTCCTCCACAACAAGGAACCTGGGGAAGGCGTCAATGCGGCGCCTCCCCCAGGGCAATTCTCTCGTTTTCGGCGCACCCGCTAGCTCTCAAGCAGAGGAATCATCGGCCGATTGCGAGCTTTCCTGGCTTTTTCCTTCGGGATCCAAGGCGGCTTGTCCGAATCCCGTATTCATCTCGCCCGTCTGGACCCATTCCTTCAGCGCCTTGCCCGGTCTGAAGGTGACGATGCGTTGGTCGCCCACCTCGACGGACTCCCCCGTTCGGGGATTGCGACACGTCCGGGCCTCGCGCAGTTTGACTTCAAACACGCCAAAATTGCGAATTTCCAGGCGTTCGCCTTCGGCCAACGAGTCCACGATGGCGTCCAGCATGCCTTGAACAACGGTGGTCACTTCCTTTTGCGTGTAGCCCAAATGCTCGGCTACCTGCGAGACAAGCTCCCGCTTCGTGAGTCTATTCTCTTTGTCCCTCGCCATTGGCTCGCCATACTCCGCGCACGTTTGACGAATGCGCCGTTATCCGAATAGATCTTGGAAAGCGCTCATGTAGGCGTCGCCAAACAACACGAACACCACGACAAGGACCACAACGACCACGACCGCCACGATCATGCCCTTCTTCATGCCCGGCGACATCCCGCCGCCCATGGGCTGATCCGCCGTGATGCCGAGCGCCACTTTCTCGCCTCGCATAGCGCGGGCCTTCTTGTCCTCGAGGCTGCCCAAGGTTTCGTTGATCGAGATGAACGCCCGGTGCCATTCGTTCTGCAACTTCTTCACGGACACCTCGGACTGGGCATGGATGGCCTCGAGGCTGGTCGCCCCGGAAACGATGTTCATCGTGTTGCCATCTATCTGGAAGTCGCTGCCGAGATGGTCCTTCAACACCCGGTGCTGACGGGCCAGCTTGCTCTTGACCTTCAGGAAATGATTTTCCAGTTCGGCCTTGTTTGCATTGGGTTTGACGTAGGCGCTCACGAGTTGATTGAACATCAGCCAATCGTTCATGAACTCCCGCACCATTTGGCAATTCTGTTCAATTTTGTCTACTAATTGCTGCTGTTTCTTGCTAAGCTTTCGAGCCATGTGATGACCCTTCCTGATTCATGGTTGCGCCGGAAACAATCGTACTCTAGCAAAGCACTGGGATCTAGTCAAATAGTCCTTCTGGTAACAAAGCTCTCTGTCCGTGGCGGCCATGGCCCCGTCCATCGCGGGACTCGAATCCCGCAGAAGAATACCCTTGAAATGCGCCAGGTTAGCCCGGATACACCCAGCACCCGGCAATTGGCGCGGGAAGTGCGCAGCCCGTCACCTGGGGCAACGTGATGGGGACGCCATCGGCGGATAAGGCCCCAAGGACGGCCATCGCGATCGCCTCGCGGTATTGCGCGGGGACGCCGAGTTCATCGGAGCGCATGACTGGGGCTTTCGCGCGTTCGCTCAACTCCC
>SKRY01000131.1 GCA_007118235.1 Candidatus Hydrogenedentota bacterium
CGAGCGGGCCATCCGCGCGATCCGGGACTACATCGCCGCCGGGGACACGTATCAGGTAAACTTCAGCTTTCCGCTCTCCTCGCCTTTCCACGGCGATCCCCTGGCCTGGTTCTATCAACTGTGCGCGGCTCAAAAGGGCGACTACAACGCCTATGTGGACGCGGGGATCTTCAAGGTCCTTTCCGCCTCGCCGGAACTTTTCTTTCACACCAATGAAGGACAGATTACGGTGCGGCCCATGAAAGGGACTGCCCCGCGCGGGCTCGATTCGCCTCAAGACAAACGCCAAGCCGAAGCGCTTGCCAATAGCGAGAAGAACCGCGCCGAAAACCTCATGATTGTGGATCTGTTGCGAAACGACCTCGGCCGCGTGTGCCGCATTGGCTCGGTGAGGACCCCCACGCTTTTTGAGGTGGAGCGCTACGAGACCGTATGGCAAATGACGTCGAGCGTAACGGGGCGGACGGACGCCGGCGTCCCGCGGATTCTGAATGCGTTGTTTCCATCGGGCTCGATAACGGGCGCGCCCAAGGCGCGGACCATGGAGATCATCCGCGAATTGGAGCCATATCCGCGCGGCGTCTACTGCGGAGCGATGGGGTGGTGGGCTCCCAGCGGGGAAGCTAGCTTCAACGTGGCCATTCGAACGGTCACGGTGGATGTGGAGCGGGAAGAGGCGCGGTATCATGTGGGCGGCGGCATCGTGTGGGATTCCACGCCGTGGGGGGAGTACGAGGAATGCCAAACCAAGACCGCGTTTCTCAACCGGTATTCGCCGCCGTTTTCGCTGCTGGAATCCCTGCGGGGGGATGAAGCTGGCTACTTCCTGTATGACCTCCACCTTGAACGCATGCGGCAAAGCGCCGAGTATTTTGGAATTGAGGTCAACTGGACCGCTGTTGAGAAGCATTTGAAGGAAGAAGCAGCGCGGTTTATGGCTTCCGGAACGCCGCACAAGGTCCGCCTTCTTGTGGACCAAGCGGGAGACTGTATTGTCGAATCCAGTCCGTTGTCCGAGCCTGCGCCGGTGACCCTCGGTCTGGCGGTGGAGCCGGTTGACAGCAAGAACGTGTTTTTGTATCACAAGACGACACGGCGCGACGTGTACGAGCGCGCCCGCGAGCAGCGGCCGGATTGTGACGACGTCCTTCTATGGAATGAGCGGGGCGAGTTAACCGAGAGCACAATCGCGAATGTCGTTCTGGAAATGGGGGAGACGTGCTGGACGCCGCCCGTGGACGCGGGGCTGCTGGCCGGTTGTTTTCGGCAGCATCTTCTCAACATGGGCGTCATCAAGGAGCGCACGCTGACCAAGGAGGACCTGATGCAAGCCGATCGCGTCTGGTTGATTAACTCCGTCCGTCAGTGGATGCCCGTGGAATGGGCTCCCCAACCTAAGCCTGCCGCCGGCGCCGGGAATAAACGGCCCGATTCAACGCCTACGACGACAAGATAGCCCCTATTCAAGGAGATGGAGTTGGACCCCAGCGAACGTCAGCGGAAGGAACGCCTTTTCGGCGGGATACTGTTCTGCGCGCTCCTCGCATTCGGCGCCTTGCTTCATGCATTGGGCCACGTGATGCCGGCGGAAGAATCGTCATCGCACCCAGCCGTGGTGGAGTCCGCGCCTGACGCCGAACCGGACGTCCCTGAATGAACAGCGGCCGCCCTCGTAAGATTGCCGCCTTTCTGCTACCCGCCATGGCGTTCGCGTGGCCGCTGGATGTCTACACCCACATCCCGCTCGTTTACGCTCCAGTAGCGGTCATCCTTGGGGCCGTGCTCGTGGCGGCTTGGGGCGCGGACATCATGGCGCGGCGGCGGGTGCGATTGTCCTTTGAACTGGCGTGGCCGCTTCTCCTCGCATTGGCCTTGTATTGGGCGCACGCCTTGACCGTGGGCGGCGCCCGGCCCCTGGCCATGACGGGATGCGCTCTGTTGTTCGCGGCGACGGCGCATTTCGCCGTGAGCCGGCAGGTTATAGGCCGATGCCTCACCGCGAGCGCGTTGGCGTGCGGCTTCATGGCCGTGGCCACGGTGGCGTCATGGGGCGGATTTCTTATTCCCACCGCATTCGGTCCGGAAGGCAAGGTCGTGTTCGCGGGTCCAGTCGCGCCCGCGGCGGGCCTGGTGACGCTTCTCGTGGGATTCGCTTTCGCGGAGTATCCCGCGGGCAACATGGTGTACCCGCAATGGGCGAGGCGTATCGCTTGGAGCGCGCGCGGGGCCATGGGGGCCGCCATCCTCGGAACGGTCTTCTGGGGCGTCACGCAGTATGCGTTCTGGCGTCCCCCGGATTGGCTGGAGAATGGCTGGCTGATGCTGGCGGCGTTGGGCGCCGTGGGCTGGCTCGCGGCGCGCGTGGCCGCCAAACTCGTGGTGGACCGGCTGGATGCGTTTACCCGAACCCACGGCGTTCTTTTGCTTGCTTTGGGTACGGGCGCGGCGGCCATGATGGCCTTTGGCGAACCGATTCGCTATTACCATGCGTTCTTGCTCGCCCTCGCCGCGGGATATGTCTTGCCCCATCGCGCGGCCGCGTCCTCGGCGCCGGGACCCATGGTCCTCTTGGTCATCGTGGCGGTCCTAGCTTGGTCCAATCTTGAGGAAGTATCCCTGGCGGATCGCCGCGATCCCCGAAACTACGCGGCGTACGCCAAGGCCCAACTGGAAGCGGGCAATGTGGACCTAGTGGAGGCGCGGATGGATGTCATTGATGGCGTGGCTCCCCGCGAAGCGCGAACGCACTACTGGCGGGCGCGAGCAGCCCTGGAGCGGGAAGACCCGCTTGCAGCGGCATTGTTTTTCGAGGCGGCGTTGGTTCCCGCGCGGGAGGAGCAATTGCTTCCCCCGCTTACCCCAGCCGAACGGCAACGGTTTCTTGGGGATTTGCGCGACCATTGTTCCGGCGCTTCGGAAGAGCAACGCCGGTACGCGTACGAAAGAGCGCTTGTGGCTGAAGGCCAGCCGGGGGAGGCCCTTGCCGCCCTGGAGGCCCGTTTGGGCGAACCCGAAGGCGCCGAGGCCGGGCTGGCCGCGGATGTGTTAACCAAGGCCATGGCGCACGTCTTGGGAGACGCGGCCTTAGCGGACTCATTCAGTCCCTACAGCGCGGAGCAATTGTATCATCTCTGGGGCGAGTGGGGGGGAGAGACCCAGTCTGGCATCCAGCCCCGGGACATCCGCTGGGTGCTCATTGCCGAACGCCAACCCGCCTTCATCCGGATACACGCGGTGACGCCCCACACGGCGGAGACCTATCAGTTGGCCGTTGACCGCCCACATGGCGCCGGCGCGGCGCAGGCTGAGATGGAATGGGAAACCCATCCCAATGCCAGGCAGTACGAAATGCAGGAACTACACTTGAGGGATCCCGAAGGCGAAGTCATTGGTTTGGGCCACGTGGTCTTCAACAACAGCCGCGTGATTGGCATGA
>SKRY01000460.1 GCA_007118235.1 Candidatus Hydrogenedentota bacterium
GCAATTCTTCCCCCCGATCGCCGTAGTAGTTCACCCCGGATGCTGCAACCAATACCCGAGGCAGCGTCGGGCGCCGGGCCAGCGCTTGGCACAGGGTCCGGGTCGCCTTCACACGGCTGTCGCGGATCCGGTGTTTCTTAGCCTCGGACCACCGGCCCGCAATGTTCTCGCCCGCGAGATGGATGACCGCGTCGAAGTTGTGGAGTTGGGTCGATTCGATTTGACCTCGGTCTGGGTCCCATCGCAATCCGCGCCCGCCCGGTCTTCCTTGGCGCAACAACGGGATCACGTTGTGTCCGGATGTGCTTAAGTGGCGTGACACCGCGCGGCCCACCAAGCCGTTGGAACCCGTGACGAGGATGCGCATGTTCAATTCTCTCCCTTGTTGGCTATCTTGCCTGGAATGTCCGTGGCGCGCAGCCAATCCAATGTGCGCCGCGGACAAAGAACGCTCCAGCTCAGTGTGAACTTGGAGCGCCGCGGTCCCGTTAATCATACACCTCCCGCCGCCGCCATGTCAGCCTGTTCGTGGCCCCAATCGCGGGATAGGGCGATGTGCGGGGCGTCTACATCCCCCGGCCCTTCGGGCCACCCCCTTCAAAGGGGGAATTGACTTGCTCACCTTTTGGGTGAATAAAGCCCCCCCATGTCACCGTTTTCGATGGGTAATTCCCCCTTCGAAGGGGGATCCAGGGGGATGTTGTTCCCTGATTTGGCGCGCTTATCCCGCGGTCAGCCAGCTTCTGGCCCGAATAGCCGAACGCCAAAACCGTGCCAGCTCCTTCCGTGTGGAAGACAAGGGCGCGGCAAGATGCCGTCGTTTTGGCCTGCCCTTCAATCGCTGTTCCTTGCGGTCCATTTGCGGGCCAGGGAGGGGCGGGGCCGCCAGCGCCGATGAAACCACATCCAGTGGCCGGGATGTTCGCGAACCCATTGCTCGATGAGGTTTTGACAACGCTGAACGTTGACGGCCACGTCTTGGCGGAAGTCCGCGTTGCGTTCGAAAGAGATGGGTGGCGTGATCTCGAAGTGATAGCGGCCTCCGGCGTGGCGGATAGCCCGGATACCGTGGACCGGCGCACGGGCGCGAAGGGCCGCTATCACGGGGGCGGCGGTGGCCCAGCAGGGCCGGCCAAGGAATGTCACGGGGGCGGCGGCAGACTTTGGATTCTGGTCGATGAGTACGCCCACCATGTAGCCTTCACGCAGCATGCGCGCGAGGTTCGCGCCCGCTTCGTCGCGCTGGAGGGTAATCACGCCGTTGGATTGGCGGATGGTGTCCACGAAAGCCTCCAGCACCGGGTGATCCAGGGGGCGAACAACTTCCGCGGCCGGGACATCAGCCGCGCGCAAAACGGGCGCGAGCCACTCCCAGTTGCCATAGTGGGCGGCGATAAAGAGAGCGCCTCGGCTTCGGTCAATGTGCTCCAAGCCCGATATCGAGATGTGGTCTCGGACGAACTCCTTGTCGATACGGGGAATGCGGCTGAATTCGGCGGCCACGATTCCCATGTTGGAAGCGGTTTGCTTGAGGATCCGGATTTTTTCGCGGCGGGACAGGCTGTCTCCGTAGGCTTGGTTCAGGTTTTCCATACCTATGCGGTGGAGACGGGGCACAACGAAATACGCAAGGAGGCCAAACGCCTTCCCCAATCGCCGCGCGGCGCCCAGGGGCAGCCACTGGGTCATTCGCGTTATCCCAATCCCCGCGTACCCAATAGCCCCTCGCGCTAGCGCGCTCTTCCGGCGCCGCGCCACGGCTTGGTGGTCTCGGGCTGGCGGCGGTAAGGTGTTCCAGGTGGATTGAGTCATCTCACGGACTGGAGGCGTTTCCCGCCGAGTTATTCACCGTTGGCAAGCCAGAGCCCCTCCTTCGGGGCGCTTAGTCCAAGGTGATGGTTTCCCCGATATCGGGAGCAAAGCGATTAGCGACCCCATCGCAGGCGTCCTTCAGCCAGTCGATGGCGTCTTCCTCGCCGTGGATAAACACCACGTTGCGGGGTTGCGTTTGCCGGACAACGTGAACCAAATCCTCGCGCGGCGCATGGGCGCTGAAGTGGAACGTCTGCCGATTGGGGAGGTTGACCGGCACGTCCTGTCCCTCCAGTTCAAAGCGCAAGGGTTCGCCCAGTTCGGCGTTGAGCAGCTTGTATCCCAAGGTGTCTGGGTCGAGGTAACCGACAAAAAAGATGGCGTGTTTGTCCTCCTTCACCATCTCTTGGGCGATCATGGCGGATGGCGTGTTCTCGATCATCATGCCGGAGGTCGCGACGATGATGCTGGGCTGCTTGAGGAGCTTGCGGCTAATGCGGGGATCCCAGACATCGCCGATGCGTTTGAACTGGTAGAGCGGGCTTAGAGACACCTCGGGTTTTAGGAAGTCGTTGAACTTATCGTAGACTTCGTAAATGGCCCGGCCAAGACCGGAGGCGTACACTGGAACCGTGGGCAGTTCGCCCGTGTTGATGAGGCGGTCAATGATATTAAGCAACTCTTGCGTCCGGCCCAGCGCGAAGGCGGGGACCAGCACGACGCCCCCATTCTCCAGAACCTTGCGGACTTCCTCGGTGAACCGGCGAATCTCGCTGGTGAAGGTGCGTTGCTCGTCGTCGAGATGAGCGCCGCGCGTGGATTCAATCACGAGGGTGTCGATCTTTATCGAGGAGTCGAGCGGCTGTAGGCCTTTCATGAGTTCCTGATCCGTCAAGCAGATGTCGCCGGTGTAAAAGATGGTATGGTCGCCGGCGCGCAGCACGATGCCGGCGCTGCCAAGGACGTGGCCCGTGTGTTGGAAACTGGCCCGGAAGGGCGAATTCCAAGTCAAGGCGAATTCCTTGTCGTACGGCATCCCCGACGTTTGACGGATGGCGAAATCCACGTCGCTGTGGGAGTAGAGGGGATAGTCGCTGATGTTGCGCTCCCGTCCCAACGTGGTCATGACTGACACGCTGTTGTGCAGCATGCGATCGATGATGCTCACCGTCGGCCGGGTGGCATAGGATGCCGTGCCGGGAAACTCCCTCATGAGAAAGGGAAGGGATCCGCAGTGGTCGATGTGGCCGTGGGATATGAGGACAGCGTCCGGCGCCTTCTTCAGAAGGGAAAACTCGGGCAGGGCTTCCCGCCCTTCCTTCTTGGGATGTATGCCGGCGTCCAGAATGACCCGGCTGTCCCCTTGCTCCAACAGATAACAGTTGGCGCCGATATCGGTACCGCCGCCTATGGGGGTGAATGTAATGCTACTCACGGTCTACCTCTTATTGATTAACGGCATTCTAGTCAAGAGAGCACAGCCTGTCAAGAAATGCCTGACTTGGCGCAACGAAGACAAGATAGGGCGCCACGCCCTACCCTTCTCTTTGCTGTTTTGTAATCTTCGGTCTGTCCTTTATGAAATCATCCTAAGCC
>SKRY01000499.1 GCA_007118235.1 Candidatus Hydrogenedentota bacterium
CGATGTTATCGCCCATGGTGCACTCCGTCAGGAGCAGGTAATGAGGCGCATCCACATCCTTCACATACGCAATCATCTGCTTCGTACTGCCGGTGTAATCCGTCTCGGCCACGACCTCGGGACTGCACTCGGGGTGCGCCACGACGGCCACATCCGGGAACTGGCGCCGGATGGCGCGCACGTCTTCCACCGAGAACTTATCATGCACCTCGCATCGCCCTCGCCAACCGATCAGGGCTGGGCCGCTGACAGCGGGTTCGGTTTCGTGAGGCTTGCCCGACGGCGAAGGCAACACAAAGGGCAGACCAACTTCCGCCGCGGTATTCCGGCCCAAATACTCATCGGGCAAGAAAATGACGCGCTCGTGACCTTGCTCCATGAGGCGCCGCACCACTTTGTCCGCATTGCCGGAGGTGCAGCAGTAATCGGACTCCGCCTTGACATCCGCATACGTATTCACATAGGTGACGACGGGCACACCGGGAAACTGGGCTTTCAGCCCCCGGACTTGTTCCGCCGTAATGGCCTCGGCCAAGGAGCACCCCGCCTTTAGCGACGGGATGAGCACCGTCTTCTCCGGGTTCAGGATCTTGGCGGTCTCGGCCATGAACTTCACGCCACAGAACAGAATGATGTCCGCGTCCGTTTCCGTGGAGCGCCGGGCCAGCTCAAGGCTGTCGCCCGTGTAATCCGGAACCGTCGTGTATAGCGCCGGCTCCATGTAGTTATGGCCCAGAATCACCGCGTTCTGTGTCGATTTTAGCTGGTTTATCTCATAGGCGAGTTCCGCTTTTTGATCAATCTCGAATTCGGGCATGATCTTGGATAGCTGGGCCCGCATCCGCGCCCTCAATTCCTCGAGGGCCGCTTTCTTCCCTGTAAACGTTGTTTCTGTCATGGGATTACCGTCCTTGGGATTTGTTGGAAGGGTGAAGCCGCTCTCCGGGCAGCCTCTCCATCTGGATCGCAACCTAGAACGAAACACGCTGAAGGGCTGATGTCTTCCCCGGCTCGGCTTGAGCGTCTCAGCGGATGGGGTTGGGACTGGATGGACGACAGTATAACCACCGCCTAAACACGCCCATCCCATCCATGAAATACTAGCAAAACCGCCTTCCAAAAGCAAAATCGTCACGAAAAGCGTGAACGGCCTCCCACGCTCGGACGCCGCTATTGGCTGAAGTGCTGACGCCAGTAGAAAAGGAGGTCGTCCAGGATGCGTTCAAAGGGCGTGTCCGGCCGCCATTTCGTGAGCGAGGTGAACTTGGCGTGCGAACCCACGATCTCGCGCACGTCGGACGCGCGTTGGCGGGATTGCTCGACGGTGACTTCGATGGATACTTGGGTCCGCGCGCGGAACAGGTTCAGCGCGTCTTCAATGGACCGCGCGCGGCCGGAGCAGATGTTGTACGCTTGGCCCGTGGCGCCATGGCGCGCGGCGAGTTCGTACGCGCGGATGACGTCCTTGACGTGGGTGAAGTCCCGCGCGGCATGCAGATTGCCCACGCGGATCACGGGCTCTTGCTGGCCGTGTTCGATCGCGGCGATCTGCTTGGCGAGGCTGGACAGCACGAACTGCGGCGGCTGCCCCGGCCCGGAATGATTGAACGGCCGCAGCCGGACCGTATCCAGCCGCTGGGTATCGCCGAGGTACGCGCAATAGTGGTCCGCGGCGGTCTTGGAGATGGCGTAGGGGTTGCCCGGCGCCAAGGGGTGATCCTCCGTGACGGGCAGGACATGCGGGACACCATAGGACGCGGCGCTGCCGATGAACAGAAACCGCGCATCGGGCGCGTGGCGGATGAGCGCTTCCGTCAGGTTCAACGTGCCGCGCAGGTTGACATCAAAAGCCGCCAGGGGACTGCTATCCGCGTCGGGCAAGAAACTCAGTGCGGCCAGATGAAACACGCAATCCGGCTTTCCCGCCCATGCCGCCAAGGCCTCGGTTTCCTCGGCATTGGTCAGATCACAGGGGCGGCCGCTTTCGGTTTCCATGCCCCGGTCGGTGCGCAGGACCTCCCATTCGCGCGTTTCGAGATAGCGGCAGAGGTGGCGTCCCACGAAGCCTTGCGCGCCCGTCACGAGCGCCTTGCCCAACATGGCGTCAGACTCCCTTGCCGGCGGCGGCCGCCTTCGCGCGTTCGAGGTCCGCGTCCACCATAAGCGCGACCAATCCCTCGAAGTTCACCTCGGGCGCCCAGCCGAGTTCGCGCCGGGCCTTGCGGGAATCCCCAAATAATTCGTGGACCTCCGCTGGGCGGTAAAACGCGGGATCCACCTTGACGTAGTCCTGCCAATCAAGGTCAAGGCGGGCGAAGGCAACTTCGCAGAACTCGCGTACGGAATGCGTCTCGTCACTGGCCACCACGTAATCGGAGGGCGCGTCTTGTTGCAGCATCAGCCACATCGCCTTGACGTAGTCCAGCGCATACCCCCAATCGCGCTTGGCGTCCAGATTGCCCAGCCGCAGCTCGTCTTGCAGACCCACCTTGATGCGCGCCGCGCCATGGGTGATCTTGCGCGTGACGAACTCGAGCCCCCGGCGGGGCGATTCGTGGTTGAAGAGGATGCCGGAGACCGCGTACAACCCGTGGCTCTCGCGGTAGTTCACCGTGATCCAATGGCCGTAGACCTTGGCCACGCCATAGGGACTGCGGGGATAAAACGGGGTCGCCTCGTTCTGGGGACTCTCGCGGACATGGCCGAACATCTCGCTGGACGACGCCTGATAGAAGCGGATGCTGGGATCCACGATGCGGATGGCTTCGAGCATGCGCGTCACCCCGAGCCCCGTCACGTCGCCGGTCAGCAAGGGCTGAGGCCAGGAGGCGGGCACGAACGATTGCGCGGCGAGGTTGTAGACTTCCCGGGGCCGCGCGGTCTTGAGCGTCTCGACCAGCGACACGAGGTCCGTCAAGTCCCCCGGCATCAGATGAAGCCGGTCCCGGAATCCCGCGATGCGCTCGAACGTCTCCGTGCTCGACCGCCGCAGCAACCCGTAGACCTCATACCCCTTGTCGAGCAAGAATTCCGCGAGATACGAGCCATCCTGCCCCGTGATGCCCGTGATAAGCGCCCTCGGCGCGGTGGAATCGGTCATGGATGAAACGCCCTCACTGGTTGATGGACAAGATTACCACGATTGCTGAAGCCAGATCCACGGACAGGAAACCGCGAATGAACGCAAATTAACGCGAAGAAGAACCACGGATAAACACAGATAGACACGGATAAAAATTAAGCAAAATAATCAAAATAAAATGATTTTATATTTAATGTATTTAGTAACTTATTTCGTAACTGTCCAGGGGGTCATTGGTTAGGGGCGCGAGGGTGGGGAATCCATGGGTTGCCGGCGATGGCGTTTGTGATGTTGTGCAGGAGGTTTTGGTGTTGTTTGAGC
>SKRY01000352.1 GCA_007118235.1 Candidatus Hydrogenedentota bacterium
ATGCGGGGCCACGCACGCGCGGAAAACCGCCAAACCGAGATCTCGGAGATTTCCCGAAGCATCAAGGGCATCGCCCGGGAACTGCGCGTGCCTGTGCTTGCGCTTTCCCAGCTCAGCCGCGAAGCAGAGAAGGACGATTCCGGCATCCCAAAGCTCTCGCACCTCCGCGAGTCTGGCGCCATCGAGCAGGACGCCGACGTGGTGCTCATGCTGTCGCGGCCTCCCGCGCATGAGGCCGAGGGCAACGAAAACCTCATCCGGCTCGCGGTGGCGAAGCAGCGGAACGGTCCGACGGGCAATGTGAGCCTGCTGTTCGACCGGGACGTGCAGCAGTTCCGCAACCTGGCTGAAGGCGGACAGGAAACGGCGGCGTCCCCTGTGGCGGCGGCAGAGTCCTTCGACCCGGGGTTTGACGCCGAACCCGATCCCAGCGCGATATTCGATGACGAGGATGACGAGTACGCCCCGTTTTAAGGACCGTGAAGACTGAAGGATTCGATTCAAGCGGCCGATAACCCGTGCAGCCGCGTGTTTTCACGCGTGTCATGTAGTACGATACAATCTTGTGAGACAATGCGGACAATCCTCCCCAGTCGCCCGAAAAGGGGTTAAGAGGATGTTGTTCCCTGAAGCACCGTTGATATCCGGCAAAAGGATGGGAGCAAGTCTCCGGAGCGCGCAGGCAACGTTATGACTCAGCGCTAAGTGGGCCGACGCCCATACGGGCAGGACAGTCCCAACGACAAGCGACAAGCAAAAAAGGAACCAAGCGCCAATGGAAACGGCGGAACACACACGGCTTGCGGAAAACGAGCGGCGCGAGAAGCATTGGCGGCGCTGGGGACCCTACTTGTCGGAGCGCCAATGGGGCACGGTCCGGGAAGACTATAGCGCCGAGCAGGATCCCTGGAGCTATTTGCCTCACGAACACGCCCGCTCGTATGCCTACCGGTGGGGCGAGGATGGCCTGTTTGGCGTCAGCGACAACCATCAGCGGCTGTGTTTCGCCTTGGCCTTCTGGAATGGCAAGGACCCGATTCTCAAGGAACGCCTATTCGGCCTCAGCAACCACGAGGGAAACCACGGCGAGGACGTGAAGGAGTGTTATTGGTTCGAGGATAACACCCCCACGCACAGCTATATGCGGGGGCGGTACCGCTATCCGCAGGAGCCGTTTCCCTACGCCGAGTTGGTGGCCGCCAACGCCCGCCAAGGGCTAGAGCATCCCGAGTTTGAGCTGGTCGACACCGGCATTTTCGACGAAAACCGGTACTTCGATGTGGTGGTGGAATACGCCAAGGCTGGCCCGGAGGATCTCCTCATTCGCATTACGGTGGAAAACCGGGGTCCGGAGGCCGCCGTCTTTCACCTGCTGCCCACCCTTTGGTTCCGCAATACGTGGAGCTGGGCGCCGGGCGAGGAAAGGCCTGTCCTGCGCGGCAAGGACGGCGTCGTGGAGGCCATTCATCCAACGCTAGGCAACCGTTGCCTGACGCTGGATGGCGATCCCGACTTTCTGTTCACGGAGAACGAGACCAACCGGCGGCGCTTGTACGACGCGCCCAATCGCGCCGCTCACGTGAAGGACGCCTTTCATTACGCGGTCGTCTACGGAGACGCCGAGGCCGCCGCGATTGACGGCGGGACGAAATGGGCGGGCTGGTATCGTTGGGACATCCCGGCCGGGGAGCGACGCACCACGCGGCTGCGGCTTGCGCCGGAACCGGGGGTGGACATCGACACCCATGCGTTTGATGACGTGATACGGCTGCGGCGCAAGGAGGCCGACGCGTTTTACGGCGCGATCATGCCGCGCGAGGTTTCAAAGGAAGAAGCGGCCGTTTTTCGCCAGGCCATGGCCGGTATGTTCTGGTCCAAGCAGTGGTACCACTACGTGGTGGAGACCTGGCTTCGCGGGGACCCCACGGAACCGCCGCCGCCGCCCGGCCGCTTCCAGGGCCGGAACCACGAATGGGTCCACCTCTACAACGACGACGTCCTTTCCATGCCGGACACGTGGGAGTTCCCGTGGTACGCCACATGGGATTCGGCGTTCCACGCGTTGCCGTTGGCCATGGCCGACCCGGAATACGCAAAGCGCCAGCTCACCCTGCTGACTCGGGAATGGTACATGCATCCCAACGGGCAGCTTCCCGCTTACGAATGGGATTTCAACGATGTCAATCCCCCCGTGCATGCGTGGGCGCTTTGGGAAATCTATGATCACGAACGCCGCCAGAAGGGCGAGGGAGACACCGCCTTTCTGGAAAGTGTGTTTCACAAACTCCTCATGAACTTCACGTGGTGGGTGAACCGGAAGGATGTCCTGGGGCAGAACGTGTTCGAGGGCGGCTTTCTGGGCATGGATAACATCGGCGTGTTCGACCGCAGCTCGCCTCCGCCCACCGGCGGCCGGCTGGAACAGAGCGACGCCACCAGTTGGATGGCGATGTATTGCCTCGACATGCTCGCCATTTCGTGGGAATTGTCCAAGACCAATCTCGCGTACGAGGATATCGCCTCGAAGTTCTTCGAGCATTTCCTCTACATCGCCGACGCCATTCACAACATCAAGTGGACCGGCCGCTCCCTTTGGGATGAGGAAGACGGCTTCTTCTACGACCAGATCCGCTACCCCGACGGTACACGGGAACCGATACGGCTGCGATCCATGGTGGGCTTGATCCCGCTGCTCGCGGTGGAGATCCTCGACCCGCGCCAAGTGGACCAGTTGCCCGGCTTCAAGCGGCGCATGGAATGGTTCTACGAACACCGCGGCGACCTCACCAGCAACATCACCTGCCGCTTCGAGCCGGGTGAAAAAGGGCGGTGCTTGTTGGCGCTGATGCGGCGCGAACAACTGGAGCGGGTGCTGACGCGGGTGTTTGACGAGGACGAGTTCCTTTCGCCGTATGGGATTCGCTCCCTCTCCAAGGTATACGAAAACGACCCCTACGTCTTTGCGCGCGGGGATTTCCGCGAAGTAGTCCGCTACGAACCGGCCGAGGCCCGCAATCCCCTCTTCGGCGGCAACAGCAATTGGCGCGGCCCGGTCTGGGCGCCCATGAACTTCCTCATCATCCGGGCCTTGGAGCGCTACCACCGCTTCTGGGGGGATGAGTTGACGGTTGAAGTCCCCACGGGATCCGGGCGGCGGATGCCGCTGGATGAGGCGGCCAAGGAAATCGGCCGGCGGCTCATCAAACTCTTCACGTTGGACGAGAACAGTCGGCGTCCTTTTCTGGGCGAGGACGACGAGTTGCAGGCCGACCCCGAGTGGCGGGACCGGTTGCTGTTCCACGAGTATTTCAACGGCGACAATGGCGCGGGCCTGGGCGCCAGCCACCAGACCGGGTGGACGGGCTTGGTCGCGAACCTCATTGCCGAATGCCGCAAGGA
>SKRY01000292.1 GCA_007118235.1 Candidatus Hydrogenedentota bacterium
AAGCTCGTGCTGCTATTCGGCGCGACCTCCTTCGCTGTCAGCACCATTCTCTCGATCTTCTTCCTGGGCCTTGGCGTGGGCAGTCTGCTTGGGGGATGGCTCGCCGACCGGACGGACCGCCCCTTGCGCTGGTTTGGCGTGGCGGAGATTATCATTGGGCTCTGGGCGATCGCGTTCATTCTGGTGGTGGGGTACGGGGAATCATTGATCGTGGGAATCCTCCGCGCGTTCGAACTGGACCGCGCCATGGGCATCGGGCTGCGGGCCTTGCTCGCCACGGCGCTGCTTATCGTCCCCGTGACGCTGATGGGCGCTACCTTGCCGCTGTTGGCGAAATTCGTCACGCGAGAAGTGAATTTCAGGGGCCTGCGCATAGGTTCGCTCTATAGCTTGAACACCTTCGGCGCGGTCGCGGGATGCGCCCTCACCGGCTTCGTCTTGCTGGCCGCCTTGGGCTACACACGTACGACCCTGGTAGGCGCGGCGGGCGACATTCTCGTGGGATTAGGAGCGCTCGCCCTCGCGAGCCGGTTTGAACCGGCCCCGCCGTTTCCCGAGGAGCCGCCAACCGATCCCATGCGCGCGTTGGACCCCGCTCCGGAAACCGCCTTTCCCCACCGGAGCGTCGAGGTGCTGGTGCTGATTACCTTCGCGTTGTCCGGTTTCTGCGCCTTGGCCCTCGAAGTGGTGTGGACCCGGCTGCTCACGTTGGTCTTCATCGGCACCACCTACGCCTACACGACGATGCTCACCACCTTGCTGTGCGGCATCGCGCTGGGCAGCATCGCGGCGGCGCCGTTGGCGGATCGCGCGCGCCATCCGGTTTCCTTGTTCGGTATTCTCGTCGCGCTCACCGGCGGGGCGTGCATCCTTATGCTCGCCGTGTTCGACTGGATGCCGGAGCAGTTCCGCGGTATCTTGCAAGCCGCCGGTTTCCGCTGGGAAGCCCTGGTGCGGGGTCAATTCTGGATGGCCTTCGCCGCGCTGTTCATTCCGACGTTCCTTTTCGGCGCGACGTTTCCCGCCGTCTTGCGCGCAATCGCCATGGTGCGGGCTGGCCTTGGCCGCCGCGTGGGCGTGCTCTACAGCTTCAACACCTTCGGCGGCGTGATGGGCGCGATCGCTGGAGGATTTCTCTTGATTCCGATGCTGGGGACCCACTGGAGCATCGTCGCCCTCGGCTTGGCGCTGGCGGCCGCCGGTCTCTTGCTCGTGTGGACGTGCCCGACGCGAGCCCTCGCGCAGAAGACCGCCCTCACGGGAGCGGCCGCGGCGGTCCTCGTGGCGGCGTATTACGTGATGCCCGCCGATATCGGGCGCAGCATCAACGATTGGTACATCCCGGACGATGAAACGGTCATCGCCTACGAAGAAGGAACCGAGGCGACCGTGCTCGTGTCGGAACCGCGAGACAAGGTCACGGGCTCGGACCGCGTGCTCTGGATCAACGCCGTCCAGGCCACGGCCTCCATTGAGAAGGGCGTGAAGATGAACCGGCTTCAGGGCATCCTTCCCCTGGTCTTTGATCGGGACCCCGAGACCGCTCTGTTCATGGGGTTCGGCTCGGGCGTCACGGCGGGCATGCTCGGGTTGTCCGAATTCGACCGGATCGACGCCGTGGAAATCTCGCCCGAGGTTTATTCCGTGGCCCCTCTGTTCGCGAGGGACAACCTCGACGTGATGGGAAATCCGCGCTTCGAGTTCTTGGTGGACGACGGCCGCAACCATCTGCTCACGACCCACGAAACGTATGATGTGATCACCTTCGAACCCATGCCGCTGGCGTTACAAGGCGTGTCCACGTTCTACACGCGAGAGTATTACGAACTGTGCCTCCGCCGGTTGAATCCGGGCGGCATCGTATCCCAATGGGTTCCCTTGCACAGCCTGAACCCCGGAATCGTCCGGTCGCTGCTCTACACCTTCACCGAAGTGTTTCCCCATTACACGCTCTGGTTCGTCAATGCCGACCTTTTCATTTTGGGTTCCGATGAACCCCTGGCGATCGACTACGATCGCTTCAAGGAGCGGCTTGCGGTTCCCGAAGTGAACGCGGCCCTCGCGGAAGTGGATCTCCATGAACCCATCGAACTGCTGGGCTGTTTCTTCATGGACGAGGACAACGTGCGGGCATACGTGGAAGGCGGCCACATCATGGTGGACGATCGCCCCTGGGCTGAATTCATCGCGCCGCGCCTTATGTATGAACGCCACGTGACGGAAGCGTTGCAACAGCTCGAACCGTACTACCAGAGCGCCAACGCCATCTTGCGGTTTCCAGAACGGGAGGAGGACGAGGCGGAGGCCATCCGCGTGGCGGTGCAACGGCGGCACGCTTCCCGGCAACAGGGTTTGCAAGGCCTCAAGCAGTACTACGGCGGAGGCTTTGGGGACCGCCCCGAGGAGGCGTTTCAGGCCGCGCTCGAAATTGATCCCGAGAACCGCGACGCGCAGTACTATCTCAAGGAAATCGGGGTGAACCGGGCGCGGCAGTACCGGCGATGGAGCGAGTACGAAGAGGCCATCGCCTATCTAACGGATCTACTGGAAGACGTGTGGCATCATCCCGAGCTGCATTTGGAGCTGGCGGATGCGTATTACGAACTCGGCCGGTTGGAGCATGCGCAACGGCGTTATGCCATCTACGTCGAACTCGGAGGCGTTGTCGAATACGCCCACGAACGCGCGGCGGGAAACTGGCCAGACACGGAGAATTAACCGCGAACAAACGCAATTGGCGTTTATTTGCGGCGACAACTGATTTGGAACCACAAACCTAATGGGAAAGAATACCGTCCGATTTACGTGCCAGCGTTGCATGAAATGCTGCACCGATGTCGTCTGTTTGCCTACCCCGGCCGACGTTATCCGGATTGCGCGGGCCACGGGAGAGCATCCGCGCGATTTCCTTGAATTCCTCCCGCCCGATGAGATTGAACACGTCGCGGTGTCGGACCCCACGTGGCTCAAGTGCAATGGGGAGCGTTACATCATGGCGTTGAAACGGGATCCGCGCAAGGGCTGCCATTTCCTTGACCGGCGGAAAAAGCGTTGCTCGATCTACGAACACCGGCCCATCCTTTGCCGGCTGTTTCCTTTCAAACTACAGGAAACGCGGGAGGGGGCATTCCGGGGATTCACGCTGCACAAGGACACCTGTTGCCCCGCCTATCAAGGGGAAGCCGTGCCGACGGGGCCGCTGTATGGCCTTTACCGGGAGGACTGTGGCCATCACGAGGACTACAACGAGTTGGTGCGCGTATTCAACCAAAAGCGTTATAAAGGCAAGCGTCCGGAAGATTTTCTCGCCATGTTCATCGACGAAGGAGCCGAACGGCGCGCCGCCGGAAATTATCTGGCTTAGTCTAACGTTTCCTTAACCG
>SKRY01000189.1 GCA_007118235.1 Candidatus Hydrogenedentota bacterium
GCATTCGGAAATCCTTGCCTCCGAAGTCCGCGTCGGTCACGCCGAGGGCCTGAATCTGGGTGCCCATGCCCCCATCAAGAACAATGATTTGCTTCTTGAGGGTTTCTAGAAAATCCATTGTGTTCTGATCACCTCTATCTTTTGTAGCGGATGTTCATCCGCGAGTCGAGTGTGCAATTTAAGGAAGGGACTGCCGTGGCGGCATGTCACACTCCCAGCGGCAGCGCTGGGATATAATGTGATGCGGGGCCGGTGGTCCCCGTCCATCACAAAATGAGACCTTGCTCTCGTTCCGAGAGCTATCGCCCGAAGAGTGAATGACCATCCATTATAACAAGCGACGCGGCAAACATGAAGTTGGCTACCCGCCCATGATGCCGCCTGCTTGTCCGGCGCGTTAGGCGCTGGACAAGCAAGGCGCCCTCGAGATTAGTCCAGCGAACGGGATGTCTCTAACTCAATGCGGTCTACTACCCCACCTCGACCGGGGTCTCCTCAACCGCATGGATGTCGGCCGGCGCGACTTTTTCCAACACTTCCTCCAGTGTAAGCCCGCAGTATTTCTCGTACTTGCCGCATCGGCTGTTCAAGGCGCATACGATGCGATTGTCACGGTAAATCAGCGACACTTCACACTCGTTCGCGCAATCGTCGCAGTGAATAATGTGCGAACCCACCGTGGTTTCCGCGTCGAAGCTTTCGAAGCCGCCTCGCGCGTTCTGCGCCATGGCGATGAACGCCGCGCCGAGGGCTCCCGAGATGCGGGCGCGGGGATGGATGTGGATCTGTTGTCCGGACAACTCGGCAAAGGCGTCGGCAACGCTTTCGTTCAGCGCCACGGCGCCCGAGAACATGACAGGTCCTTCCACTTTTCGGGAGCGGCAGATGTTGTTCAAGAAATTCTGGGCGAGCGCACGGCACATACCCTTGGCGATGGCGTTCACGGGATAGCCGGCCTGTTGCTTGGAGACGATATCGGACTCCGCGAAGACCCCGCAACGGCCAGTGACGTTGACGCCGCATTTCGCTGATCGCGCGCAGGCCCCCAGCTCCTCAATCGGAACCTTGAACTCCCTGGCGGCCGAAGACAAGAAGGAGCCCGTTCCGGCGGAACAGATGCTGTTCATGCTGAACCAGGTTGGGACTCCGTTTGCATCGAGACTAATAAATTTGCTGTCTTGGCCGCCAATCTCGATGATGGACCGTATGGAGCGGTCGGCCAGCATGCAACCGATTGTTTGGCAATTGATCTCATCCACCGCCAGCGGCGCTTCCAGCAAGGCCTTGGCGAGCCGCCGTCCCGAGCCGGTGGTGGCGCCGCCCGTGATTTCCTTACCGGGGTTCCGTTCCCCAATGGTGGTCACGACGCTCTTTATGGCGCTAATGGGATTGCGGTTCGTGAACTGATACTCCTCATCCACGATTTCCAACGTTTCGCCATCCAATAGCACCGCCTTTGTCGAGGTGCTTCCCACGTCAAGGCCCAGCCAATAGCCGGGCCGTCTCACGCTTAGGGTGGAATCAAGGCCTTTCTTCTTAAAGCGAATCATATTCACGAGCGCCTCGGCCCGTGTAATGATGTTCTGCTCGCCGAACTGCTGGTCGAACACGAAATGGTTGACGGCGATGCCATAATCCTTCGCGACCTCATCGATGATAACCGACGTGGTGGCCTCGGGCATGCAGGGGAAGGGCATGATATGGATGACGCTGTCGAAACCGGCCAGCGCGTAGTATATGGTCCAGGTGATGCTTTCCTTTCCATGGCCGCCGACGGATTTCTTGGGCAAGTAGTGGTCCGTTTCCCTTCGCGCCCTGTTGTACAACGCCACATCAAGATCGGGCCGCTCCATTCTCCCAAGACACCAATCCTTGAGTTCCCGGTACATTCCCAGATAGGAGAATATCAACGACCATTTCAGCCTGTTTTCGCCATGGATGAGATCGTGAAAAAGAAAGTGACTCAATGGCAGCGCATTGTGCACATAGGCTCCCGCGTTCTTCAGACGGGCCATGAGATCAAGATTGGCCGCGGGCTCCAACACCGTGTAGATTTCTCCGCACACGCCTATCCTCGGTGCGTCTTCTGGAACGTCGGCCTGTTTCTTCATCACCTTGGCGTCATGTTCCCACAGATCCCTCAAAATACGGCGGATGAACGCGCGCTGTTTCGAACGGGAGAAGTCCGGGACGATATCCATCAGCCATCCCGTGAGGTCGTTGGGCTGGAGGGCCCGGACCTTGGTGTCCACATTGATTTGGCGCAGGACGCTCTGGTGAATCAGCCAATAGGCTTTCTGGCGGCATTCTCCGCAGTTGTCCCACTCCAGGGCCACGTCAACGCCCTTGTCATTCATCTCCAGGATGTTGCCCAGCAGAATCTTCGCGGGCAGGCACATGTTCTCGTCCATGTACTGCGTGCCACGGTCGATGGTTTTTCGCGTGATGGGAGGCGCAAGCTCCAAGGTGACATTGTGGACGCCCAATTCTCTCAGGGCTTTGTTGATGGACCTCTTTAGCAGCCTGCCGTAAGCTCCCATCGGAGGCACGCCGATGCGCGTAAGCCCGGCTTCCGTCGTCTGCATGGGGTCTTCCTCCTTTTCCGGCACGTTGGTGGGCGGTTAACACGCTTCAGGATACCTTACCGCAGCTCGCCCGTGCGAACGAAAGGCTCACATTCGAGGTGGGTTCCTGAGCATGTATCCGCCACAACCGCCGTATGGTTCCAAACACGCATCCATTCACCGGAAATTCCCCCACGTATCCCGACATGCGGAGTAGGGCGCGCGAGAGACGCTGGACTTCGAGAACCGCGGGGTGGGGGACACAGCTCGCGATGGAGGGCCAGGTGGCCGGCCGTTTGGCAGCGGTTCCGCAATCGCAATTGCTGAGCGGTGGCACACTCTTGACGGCTCGGGCTTTGGGGCGAGAAAGGGGCGCAAAGCAGATTCGCATTTGACGCGAGGCTTGATTCGTGGACGGTATCTTGTATTGTATACAGATACAAGATAGGGGTCCTCATGCATCGCTTGCGGATGTCCCAACAAGAGCGCGCGGCGCGTTCGCGCCTGGCGCGGTTGGTCATGAACCGCGCACTGATCCGCGCCACGGTCAACGTGCGCCGGGTCACGTGCGGTAAACCGGGATGCCGTTGCGCGCAGGGGGACAGGCATGAGGCCTTGTATTTGGTGTGCAGCGTGAAGGGCAAGAAGCGCCAGCTGTTTATGCCCTCCGCCATGGAGCACGAAGTGCGGCAATGGGTGGCGAATTACCACGCCGCCTTGGAGTTGCTGGAGGAGATATCCGAGCACGCCTGGCGCCGGTTGAAGCAACGCAAGGAAAAGGGCGATTCTTAGCCGGTTCCTCAAATACGCGGACAAGC
>SKRY01000253.1 GCA_007118235.1 Candidatus Hydrogenedentota bacterium
ACACCAAGGCCTTCCGGCGGCTTAAACACAAGACCCAGGTCTTCCTCGCCCCCGAGGGCGATCATTATCGCACACGGCTTACCCACACCCTCGAGGTCGCGCAGATCGCCCGCACGGCGGCGCGCGCCCTATTCCTCAACGAAGACCTCACCGAGGCCATCGCCTTGGGCCATGACCTCGGGCATACCCCATTTGGACACGCGGGGGAGGCCGTGTTAAACGATGTCTATGAGCACGGCTTCAGCCATAGCGCCCAAAGTTTGCGCATTGTGGATGTCCTCGAGGAAAGGCGCCAAGGCGCGGGCCTTAACGTGACCCATGAAGTCCGCGAAGGCATCCGGCTTCACTCCCGCGCGAAAAGCATCCTAGACGGACGCCGCCCGGATGAGCCGTGTTCGTGCGAGACCGCCGTGGTAAGCCTGAGCGACGCCATCGCCTACATCAATCACGACATTGACGACGCTCTCCGCGCGCGTGTCATTACCGAAAGCGATCTGCCGCAGGACTGCCTTGAGGCGCTCGGACGGAACAGCGCACAGCGGATAGACACGATGGTGCGGGCCGTCATTGAGGGAAGCCACGAGGGCCGCATCGACATGACGCCCGAGGTGCGGGACGCCACCCAAGCCCTGCGCATGTACCTTTATGCCGAACTCTATCCCTGTGAAAGCATCGCGGCCGAGGTGGTCAAGGCCAAGAAGATCCTGCGGGAACTTTACTATCATTTCAAGGAAACGCCCAGCCCCATGATCGCCCCCGCCCGGGCCGGCGATCTCCCCGGCCAAAACGTGGTGGATTTCGCCGCCAGCATGACGGATCACTTCGCCCTCCAGCTTTACCAGCGGGTGTTCTTTCCTGCGTCATGGCGGCCCTGACGCCCCGCCCCCTCGTCGGCATCACCGGCGGCTCGGGGATCAACCTTGAGCCGATGCTATCAAAACGCCATGCCTCGTGGCCGTTTGCCGATTGTCCAGGGCTGGCCTCCGCCACCGCGCCCGGCCATGAAGGGCGCTTCATCCATGGCGAGGCCGCCGGCGTCCCCGTCATCCTCCAGCAAGGGCGGCTCCATTTCTACGAAGGGCACGATTATGCCGCCGTAACGTGGCCCATTGACCTCCTCCGCGATTGGGGCGTGCATACTCTCCTCTTCACCAACGCCGCAGGCGGCCTGCGCGCCAGCGTTTCAGCGGGCAGTCTGATGCCCGTGGCTGCCGTCCGGACATGGCCCTTCCGTCATTGGCCCCGCCGCCCGGAACGTCTGAACCCTGACCTGACGCTCGAAACGGGGACGCCACCGGGCTGCTACTGGTGGGTTCCAGGCCCTGCCTACGAGACGCCCGCCGAAGTCCGGGGGCTCCAACGGTTGGATGGCGGCGCCGTCGGCATGAGCACGGCGCCCGAGCTTCAGCGGTCCAAGGAACTGGGGCTTCGCGCCGCGGCGATCGCAGTGATTACAAACACGTGCGGCGCCTCGGGGCCACTGTCCCACGGCCATGTGCTCGAGCAGGCGCGTGGACAATCCGAGCGCTTGCGCCAGATTCTCACGGAACACCTGCCCCGCCTCGCCTCGCGATAGATGGATCGCCAAGTCCCAGCGGAAACGCTCCGCGGTTGGTGTATCCCCCCTTGGCCCGTGTATACTGCATTCCTTTCAGTAGAGACTAGCAAGTGAAGACAATTACGGGCTTTTCGGGCGCGCGGCCAGAAAAGCGCCCGGAGCGTCAGGGCGGCGACAAGGTCCTGCGTAAGCCACACTAATGGAAGGGATTTGGAACATGCACGAACAGGATATGTACGAACAACATGAACACCAACAGAGCGGTGGACGGAGCAAGTGGCTCTGGGGCTGCGGCATCGGCTGCGGGGCGCTGCTCGTATTAGTGATTGTACTCGCCGGCGTGATGTATTTCGTCGTCCGAACGGGTTTGGACACGATGGGCGACATGGCGTCTCAGCAGCTCGAGGAACACTACGACACCATGAGAGAGCAGGCGGACATCCCGGAGGAATACCAGGCCACATATGACGAACTCGTCAGCATCGCCACCGGAGACGAGGCCTCGCCGTGGGTCCGCGTGCTGGCGTTGCCGGTTGTGCTTGGCACGCTCGAGGACGGCGAAGTAAGCGAGGAGGAGTTCGAGATGGTCCAGCACGTGGTCGAGGTGTTCCGGGAGAATCCGGACGCCGGTCTGATGGATCTGCAACGGATTTTCGAGGAGCATCCCGAACTCTACGACAGCTTCCAGCGCATTCAGGAGGAGCTGGAGGATATCGAGGATATCGAAGAGATTTACGAGCCCGAGGAGATGGAAGAACCCGCCACGTGAGACGCTCACTCACGGGTGTGCGGCCCATGAGATTCCCCCGCGGTTCCGGTCACCATCCAGTAGCCGGGACCGCGTTTCCGTTCGCGCCGGCGCCGCCGGACAACCAAGCGGTTCCAAGTGGCGCGGTGTTTTCGGCATAATGGCGCGGTGCGCCATCCGGAAAGCATTCGAACAATAACACAGGGAGAACAGGACGATGGAACGCAGAGCTTTCTTACAAACCACGGGCGCGGCGGCCGCGGCGGCCTGCATCACGGGCGCGCCCGCCTTCGCGAACGACACGAGTGGAGACGCGCCGGATGTGTGGGTTAATGTCAAGAACTTTGGGGCGCGTGGAGACGGCGAGACGCTCGATGCCGAATCCCTCGCCCAAGCAATCACCCACGCCAGCAGCCACGGGATCGGGACCGTATTCCTCCCCTCGGGCGTGTACATGGTCGAGAAGACCTTGTATCTTCCCTCAAACGTCGCCCTCGTGGGCGCCGGCCGCGAGAACACGCGCTTGAAGGCGGTCGAGGGGACCTTGTTCGACATGCACAAACCGGATCCCCGCACGGCGGATATTCGCCAGCGGCGCACCCTAATCAGCACCGAGGGCGTATCCACGGTGCGGGAGACTCTCACCGAGAACATCGCAATCAAGCATCTCACCGTGGACTGGAACAACTGCCCGACAGACTCCTATGGGCACAGCGTCGCGCTCATGGACAGTTGCGATCGCGCGCTCATCCAAGACGTGGCGTTCGTGAATTGCATGCCGTCGGATCATCCCGACAGCGGCGAGGGCTTGGGCAGCCGGTTCCGTTGCGAGTGCGTGATGTACAGCAACGCGCGTTACGGCCTGATGGATAACGTTCTCCTCACCGACTCGGGGTACCGGCCCTTGTCGGTGGCCTATGGCTCGAAGAAGATCACCTTCCAGAACGGTGTGATTCACGCCGAGAATCCCGTGTGGCGCCATGTCTTTTGCGAGAACCACGGCGACGGCATCACGCGCGACGCAAAGTTCGTGCATGCCGAGGTCATTTTCCTCAATTCCACGTTCATCCTGGACGGCGGCACGGGACACGACGGCATCTGCTCCCACACCGGCACGACCCATGTGGAGAACTGCGACTTCTACATCAGCCCCGAGGCGGAAACTTTTCGCATCATCCTGAGGCCCTTCGACGGTTCGCGCAATTGCCGGTATATCAACAACCGGTTTCATTGCGCCCGGCGTTTTCGTTCACCGTTGCGCATCATGGCCACGACGGAGCGCGATCCCGCGGCGTGGGACAACCAGAACCGGTCCATTACGTTTTCGGGAAACATCATCGATCTATCCTATGCCGAAGACGTGGCCGATCGCCGGGATCCCGCCGTTGATTTTCCCGCGGGCGATCGCCGGATTCACGTCCATGACAATCAGTTCCACATCCAGTGGGAAGGGCCGGTGCGGAGTCCCGTGATCGCCATGCGCGAGCCCGAGAGCTTCTCCATCGCCCACAATGTCATTGAGATTGAAGCGCCGGAAAACTCCGAAACCGCCACCGGAATCGTCATCGAGGACGGCGTACAGGGCCAGATCATGGGCAACAGCGTGGCGGGAGACGTTACCGTGGGCGTGGAACTCAGGGGCGAGACGGACAAGGTGATCGCCGTGGCCAATAACCTCGCGGACGCGGTGGAAACCGGCATTCGCAACAACGCGGCGGGAACCACCGAGACCGGTAACAACATCACGTGAGTCGATTAAAGGCCATTGGGGGTTCACGCCCCCAATGGCCTCCAATTACCAATGGCGGCGAATCTCGCGCACGCCCTCAATGGCGCATCTCGCGGCCGATCAAATCAAGAAACTCCATGCGGGTGGCCTCCTCGTCGTGGAAGCTGCCGAGCACGGAGGAGGTGGTCATCAAACTGTTCTGTTTGGCTACGCCGCGCATCATCATGCAGAGATGGCGGCACTCCATGACCACCCCTACCCCTTCCGCCTCCGTTGCGTCCATTATGGCTTGAGCCACGTGTGCCGTGAGGCGCTCCTGGATCTGAAGACGGCGGGCATAACAATCCACCAAGCGGGCGAGTTTGCTCAGGCCAATGACATGGCTCTGGGCGATGTAGCCAACGTGACACCGGCCGAAGAAGGGGAGCATGTGGTGTTCGCAGAGGCTGTACACCTCGATGTCCCGGCAAATGATCATGTTGTTGGAGCAGGCTTCGAAAACCGCTCCATTGATGATGGCTTCCGGGTCCTCCCGGTAGCCCGACGTAAGATACGCATAGGCCTCGGCCACGCGCTGGGGAGTGCGGGCCAATCCCTCGCGGTTGGGGTCCTCCCCCAATTCGATAAGAAGGCTGTGGATCAACTCAGCGACACGTTCCGTGTTCATGCAAGAAACCTTTGCTGCATTTGCTGGGTGAAGGCGGAATCCCGCTCCAGGTTTGAGACATCCATCGCAGCGGCCACCTGGCGCACCGGCTCGCCCGTGTCGGGCAACGTGGCGCCGGGCCAAGCCTCGGCCACGGGAACCGCCAGAAAGCTTCGAGTCCGGATCTCGGGATCGGGGATGGTGAGCCCCTGTTCATCGACCACCCAGTCCCCATACAACGCGATATCCAAATCCAGCGAACGCGGAGCATGGCGGTCGGCGGTCCGCACGCGGCCCTCGGCTTCTTCAATGAAGCGCAACAGACCGAACTTCAGCTCCCGGGGCGGCTGGCTTGTCCGGAAACAACATGCGCCGTTGAGAAACGGGGGCTGCCCGGCGCGCTCAACGGCCGGACACCAGTAGAAGGCGGACAGCCCTTCAATGGGACGCTCCGCGGCCAGGCGTTCGAGCGCGGCGGAGATGTGTTCCAGGGGCTCAATGTTCGAACCCACCGCCACGCACACCCGGATCTCCGCCTCAACCGGGCTCATTCCTTTCCCTTACTATCTCCACCGACACGGTCTGCGCGAAACGCAACGCGCCAGGCTTTCCAACGTGGACTTCCACGCATTGTACGACAGGGCTGTGTTCGAGACAGCATTGCGCCACCGCTTCCGCGAGACGTTCAATAAGAAAGAACGACGAGTTCTCCACCAACTGGAACACGGCTTTCTTCACACTCTTGTAATCCACCGTGTCCCCGATGCGATCGCTTTCACACGCCGTGCGCAAGTCGGCGTGAAGCGCAATGTCCAGGATGACGTCCTGTCTCTTGGTTCGTTCTTCGTCATGCACGCCCACGATGCAGCGGACAAGCAGACCTTGGATGCGAATCGTGTCGAGAAGAGGCTCAGCCATAGACCGCTCCCTTCATATGCCGTCCGCCATCGACATAGATGGTCTGGCCTGTAATGAAACCGGTTGTAAGCAGAAACAGCACGGTATCGGCGATATCCCTCGGGTTTCCATACGTCTGCATGGGGTTGGTGTGGGCGTATTGCTCAAGATACGCCTGCGTCTTTCCCTCGGGCGCGAGGATCAACCCGGGGGCGATGGCGTTGACCCGGATCGCGGGCGCGAATTCGAGCGCCATCATCCGCGTCAGTGTGAACAGCATCCGCTTGCTGAGATGATACGCCGCATGGGCCTTGTCATACGAGACGATTCGCGTGTCCAGAAAGTTGATGATGTGTCCCGCTTTCCCGCGCCCGGCGAAAGTCCGGCCCAGTATAAGCGGGGCCAGCGCGTTGACGTTGATGTTCTCGCGTAGATCGTGCTCGGTGAAGTCCATCAGCGTGGACTCCGGAAAGATGGAGGCGTTGTTTATCAGGATATCGACATCGCCCGCCTCCTCCATCGCGCGAGGCAACAGACCAGCCACCCCCTCGGCGTCCGCCAAATCACATTGCACGGTCCACGCCCGGCGTCCCTGGCCGCGCACGCGCCCGGCCAGGCCCGCGGCATCGTCCGCCGAATGGCCATAATGGATGCATACATCCGCGCCGGCGCCGGCGAGCGCTTCCGTGACCGCCCGCCCCAACCGTTTGGCGCCTCCAGTAATCAAGGCGGTGTGTCCCGCCAAGCGCAATTCGTCCGCCACACTGGCTCCCCGTTTATTGGGCAGGTTCTTTTCCCCGCCAGACTCGAGGGCATTATACACAGGGGACGCGGGAGACTTCTCACCCCAATCGCCGGATAAAGCGCTGTGCCGGGCGTTTACATCCCCGGGCCCTTCGGGCCACCCCCTTCGAAGGGGGAATTAATTGGTTCACCTGTTGGGTAAATCATAACCGTTGGGTGAATCACAACTCAGCCGCCGTGGCCGCTTTGGATAACGGATTCCCTCCCCTTGAAAGGGGGATGTTGTTCCGGCGAGTAGCGTCGTTATCCGGCGATTGAGGTGTCATCGTTCCAAGCGCCACGTCACATGGCCGTCCCTCGCCTCCACGCCCCGGCGAGCATCCCCAGCGCCTTGTTCTTGAGTCCAACACCCTCGGAGCCGCGAACATTCCGTTCACGTGAAAATAGGACGGTCCTTCCGTCTGATGATGCAGGCATCGCGTCAGAAGGACCGTCACACTATGCTTTCTCTGTTGGACAGGACAAGAGAGAGACGCTCAAGGCCCCGTTCAGCGCCGGAGCGCGTTCGCCCAGCCCAGCGTGTCAGCCGTTATTGTCTTGAAAGCCCTCCGTCTGCCGGGCCGCTTCCAAAATGTCGATGGCGGGCAGAACGATGGGCAGGATGTTATCGCGCATGGCCCCAGCCGTGATGCCGCCGCCACCCGCCATTGAACGCAACAGCAAAACCCCCACAAACTCGCCGTCCATATTGAACACGGGACTGCCCAGCGCCATGGATCCGCCTTCACTAGTCGAGGGCACGTAGAACGTGCGGGGATGCTCCACGATGGATTCAATGCGCCTCACCGACGCGGCGTAGTTCCGGCCAGCGATACGTCCGAGGCGGTTGAGGATGATGACCTGCTCCAGCAACTCCACGTCCGTCCCGTCGTTTAGATCCACATACTTCTGTTCTTCCTCGTAGGCCTCGGTTGGCTCGATGAAGGCCAGATCATAATCGGGGTCCCGCAACACCATGCGGCCATTCACTTCGGAGCCGTCGGGCTGAATGATCGTGACATCGGTGAGTTCCGTCTCGATGCGGATATCCTCGCCAAACATCCCCCCCATGCCTCGGAGCACCGAACTCGGATCGGTCTCCGACAAAGACATGACGATCAAGCCGTTCGGTGAGATCACGGTTCCCCGCGCCTCGGAGGTGGACTCGCTGCTTCGCCCGCCCGCGCCCGGCATGCTCAGGCTTTCCTCTATGACGAGCTTCAAGGTGACCACCGTCTCCTGCTTCTCTTCCATCAGGGTGCGTCCGGCTTCCGCCACGCTCCCCGCATGCACAGGCATGGCCAAGGCCAAGCCCATGCCCGCCAACGTTACATACACTATCGCCCGCATCATCACTCTGTTCCTCTTTGCGTTGGAAGGGCGGGCTTAGACCGCCTCTTCATCCCATCGGGGTTCGATTTCGAGGAAGAACATGCCAATTCCCCGCCGCACCTGGATGATGACGGCCTCGGGCTCCTCGGCCTCGATCCTTTCCATGACTTCCTGAAGTCCTTCGACATTCTTAACCGGTTCCTCATTCACCGTCACAATGAGGTCGCGCGTATTAAGCTCGCCAAGATCGGCCCAGCTTCCGGACCGCACATCTTCCACCAAGACGCCTTCTTGATCCAGGTCCCATTTCCGATCCACGCGGTCCATGTAGGTGATGTCGCGCGCCGTGAACTCGAAGTGGGGATCCTCGTAACGCATCATCTCCCGCGCGGGACGCGGCGACAATTGCAGCTCCACAAGGATGGATTGCTCCTCTCCATCCCGAAGGACGGTGAGTTCGACCTCGTCGCCTTCCCGGTACTGCCGGATCAGCGAGGGCAACTCCTCATAATCCTCGGGCTGGGTGGCGATCAATTGCTGTCCGTCCACCGCAAGGATCTTATCGCCAATTTCCAGGCCCGCCCCCTCGGCCGTGGTTTCCGGGAGCACGCGCGTGATCCGGAAACCGCTGAGATCGGGCCGGTCCAACTGCTCGCGAATGCGCCGCGTGAGGACCTGCGTGTCCACGGGCAACCACGCGCGGCGCACCTCGCGGGCGGGCTGTTCGGTTGCCTTATCCCCCAGGTCCACCACGGTGACGCGCTCCTCACCGTTGCGTTCGAACGTCACCAAGGCATGGACCGAATCCTCCGCATCCTCGGTGATCATTTCGGTGAGACTAACCAGCTCCTCAAGATTATCCACCGAGACATCATTCACCGCCAGAATAATGTCACCGCCGGAGAGGGACGGCTGCGCTTCGCCCGAGGGACCGCCCGAGCGCACCGACGTCACGTACACGCCGTCTTGATGGTCCCGCTGCATTTGGCGCGCCATGATGAAGGAGATGTCGCGTCCCGTAAGCCCCCACCTGCGCAGTTCCTGCTGTTGAGGCCGGGCGGGTTCCCGTTCGGCGGGGGTGATTTCAAGCTCCACTTCCTCTTCGCCGCGCATCACGACGGCCGTCACCGGTTCGCCAATAGCCAGGCTGGCGGCGAGCTGATTGAACAACGGCAGCTCTTCGTCAAACCGCACCTCGATGGATTCACCAGCCAGTTCCACAAGCACGTCCCCGGATTGGAAACCCGCTTCCTCCGCTGGCGAATCCTTGAAGGCGCCGCTGATGAGCACCCCCGCATCGTAAGGGCCATGACGAAGCAAGGGTTGCACTTGAATGCCCAGCCATGAGCGTCTGACCTCACCGGCCTCGAGAAGTTCATCGGCCACTTCCTTGGCGAGATTGCCCGGAATGGCGCCCCCCAGCGCCATCTGGATTTCGTTGATGCCGATGATCTCTCCATCCAGATTGACAAGCGGACCACCCGAATTGCCGCGATGGATCTCGGCGTCGTGGCCAATCCAGCGCACCAGTGCGCCAACATTCTCGCCGTCCAACGTGAGTTCGCCCCGCGCGATACGGGGACTGATCATCTCGGTATTGCTGATGATTCCAAGCGTGACGGACTGGGAAAGGGCCATCGGACTGCCCATGGCCAAGACCTCGTCTCCAACCCTCATCGCGCTGGAGTCGCCGAACTCCGCGTATGGGAACTCGCGCCCGTCCTCGTTTTCCAACTTCAGAACCGCGATATCCGTCATGGGGTCCGTGCCCACGAGTTCGGCGTCCAGTTCCTCTTTGGTCGTGAGGGTGCATGTGAGGCGCGCCGCGTGGGCCGCGACGTGATGGTTGGTCACCACATGGCCCTCGGGGGAAACAATGACGCCGCTGCCAAAACTTAGGAAACGCTGGGCACGGCCGTCTTGGTAGCGGATCGTCACGGCCTGGATGCGGACAAGGGCCGGTTTGACCTTGTCCACTGCTTCCTCGACGGTTCTTCGCAACGCCAACGGCGTCTCCTCGGGAACAGGCGTATCCGCGTTCGCCACGGGCGTCCCCGGCGCCATGACAAACGCCATGAGCAAGGCCGCGCAGGTAACCACGGCGGCGCGCCGGCGGAATGGAGCACAAAAGCCTACAAAAAACTGGGCCATACTATCGAATCCTTCCAGGTTGACTAACCATCCCTTCGGAGAAGACCGTTTTCCCGTTAACACATGGGAGTCTCCTCCATTTCCACGGCGTTCGCCACCATCCGCCGCAAGCGGCGGCCCGGTGTCCAGCCGCATTTCAAGTCACGCACGTCACAGTACAAGAAACGACGGCGACGTGTCCAATGTAGACGCCGGATCCCAGGGGCCAAATCGCTTCTTGCATGGAACCCGCATCCTGCGCAGGCCTGGGGAGTCACGCTTGGCGATCCCGCGACGCAACCCTTTCCAAATCCGCGCGATGCCCTGTCGCGGTCAACACCGGCGGCTCCAGAATCGTTAGGGCAACATACACTTTCACGAAGCCATGGTCCGTCGTTTACGGATGCATGGGGCGGGGAGCAGTGTGATATAGTAGGGGCGTCCCGTTATCCGCAATCGAGGCGATGGGGACCGAAACAACGGACCAAGGAGGTCACACCGATGTCTACGATGGTGAAGCGATTGACGTACAGTTGGACCGCCGTACTGGCGGCCGCCGCGCTGGTTCTAGCGGGATGCGGCGCGGACGATCCCGTGGTGGAGCTGCCCGAGGACGCGGAGGAGCAGGTCATCGAACCCGCCGAGCCTGTGGGGCCCGTCGAGCCCGCTGATCCCCCGGCCCAAGAAGAAGACGCCGCCGAACCTCTTGATGAAGAGGACCTGGAAGTTGAGGACGACACCGCGGCGACGGAGGAATCCGGCGACAGCGGCTGGGAAGAGATAGCCGAGGACGCGCCAGAGGAACTCGAGGAACTCCTGGACGAAGTTGACGATCCCGAGGCTCCGGAGCATCAAGAAGCCATGGAGGAAGTCCGGCGGTCCCTCGAGGACCTGGGCGATGCCCTGACAGAGGCCGGTGAGGAAGCCCGTGAATCGCTTCGGCAAGAGGCCTCCGAACTCCTGGAGGATGCATCGCGCCGGGCGCGGGAGGCAAGTGAACGGGTCCGCGAAGGCGGCTCCGAAGGACTACCAGACAATTACAAGTAAGCTTTCGTGAGGGCGCAGCCCAGAAGCTAAGCCAAACGAGGACATCCTTCTGAAAGCCCATCGAAGGGCAAGGGGGATGTCCTTTCTTTTGGTGAGCCCGGGGGAAACGCTAACACCGCGGGGAGCTTGTCGGCGCATACAGGGTGTTAGGAGGGGACCTTTATGGAAAACCAAGTACCGAGTTTCGATTCCTTGATGAATCCTCTCTTGGATGCGCTTCGCGAGCTAGGGGGATCAGGCACCATTGACGAAATATATGAAAAGGCCGTCGAGCTTATCCAACTCCCTCATGAGGTAGTGTCCGTTATACACAATTCAGACAGGGGCAACCAAACTGAGATCTCATACCGCCTTGCTTGGGCTCGTACGTATCTCAAGAAGTATGGTTTGTTGGAGAATTCCTCGCGTGGCGTGTGGTCCCTTACATCAAAGGCCAAAGAGATTGAGTCCGTAGATCCCGCGGAGGTTACCCGTTTTGTGCGAGAATCGGCACGTAGAGAGCAGGCAAAGAACCAAGACATTGAGAAGGCCACTCTAGACTTATCTCCCGAATGCGAGGCGGAGCAAGGGGAGGAATGGCGTGAAGAGTTGCATTACATTTTGACCCAAAACTTGGACCCCGCTGCCTTTGAACGGCTTATCCAACGTGTCTTACGCGAGTCTGGATTCATACATGTCGAGATAACGGGGCGAACAGGGGATGGCGGGATTGACGGGAAAGGGATCGCTCGAATACATGGGTTCATGAGTTTCCATGTCATCTTTCAGTGCAAGAAATGGAAGGGTTCGGTTGGTGCGGCCGAGATCCGGGATTTTCGCGGCGCCATGGTCGGCCGGGCGGATAAAGGCCTGTTTATTACCACGGGCGTGTTTACTCCAGCGGCGATAAAGGAGGCGACACGTGATGGCGCGCCTCCCATCGATCTCGTGGATGGGGATCAACTGGCAGAAAAACTGAAGGAATTCGGCTTGGGTGTCGAGCGGGAAATGGTGGAACAAGTTACGGTTAGACCCGAGTGGTTTGACCATATCTGACTTGGGTTGCCTATTGATTCATGTCCCGCTTCCAACTCTACGCCGAAGACGGGGAAACGCCCATCGGCGAACCGGTCGCGGCCGCCATCCAAGGGGGCCAAGTCTGGCGCGTGGAGATCGCCTGAGGTGCATGGCGAACCTTCGCGGGCTTGTGGGGTCTAATAGGTAGAGAACATCCCTCGGCCCACTGTGACGGGGGAATGAGTCGTACCGCCGGCATCTTGCCGGCAAGTAGGCCGCCCCAAAAAAGCGGCGCTATGTTCCCCAAATCAAGGAGACGCGAAGACGATGCGATACACGGTTCTTTTGACGGCCCTGGCGTTTGGCGTGGCCTTTGCGGCGGGCTGTCCGGCGGAGATGGAAGTCAATGACGG
>SKRY01000469.1 GCA_007118235.1 Candidatus Hydrogenedentota bacterium
ATTGGCGAAGGCGATGCGGCGGCGGATAGTCGTGATATCATTAAATAATTGACGTAATACGGTTTCGTCGGGTGAAGCCTGTTCTTGCACGGCGTCAACGCGTTCACGCAACTCTTCAAGCGCAGTCGCCGGCGGCGTCAGATCGGGCGCCTTTTCCATCCCTTGAAGATGCTCGAGCAGGGCATGGGTCCGCCGCCACACAACATCTACCGGCGTGCGGTCCTCTTCACGTATTAACGCTTCCGGCCGATACACCTTGCGTGCCAGCCGTTCGTTGTTCCAGTAGGAACGGTCGGCGATCTGGCGTCGCAATTCATCAAATTCCCGTTCCTCCCGCAGGTCGATTAAACGGCCTGCTCTGTTGCCTACTGAATCCCTGACAACCTTGTCCGTCCCTCCTTCCAATGGCCAATGGGCCACCAAGCCGTCAACGACGTCTGATCCCCGTAGCAGGTCCGCTATATCGGCAGAAGTCAGCACCCGGTTGTATAGCCGCACATCATGCAGATAGCCATCCTGCAGCCAAGTTCCCTCTCTACTGGCGCCAAGTAGGAAACGTGTGCCTGTATGAATGCTCTCGGCGCCTGTTGTTTGGTGTACCCGCTCCGTATTCTGATACAGCTTCCATCCATTTTCCCCGGGTTCCGAGGTAATGGTCACCAGATGCCATTGTTCTCTATCGATATCGTCCGAAAGCTCAATCCTGTCCACCCTGGAATCGCGGAAGGTGTTAAAATATGCGAGACCGTCGGTCCATGGGTAGTGCGAGACGCCGTCATGAGCGCTGATGTGGTGGATACCAAACCTTTCCGCTTCCGGCGTGGCCCGGTTGAGTTTCACCCAAAATGTAAGTGAAGCCCGGTCTTTCAGAAGATCACCCGTGTCGGCGATCTCAATATAGCACGTGCCGGCGCGAAAGGCCTTTGCGGTATCCGGGGCAACCATTTCGTCCGGGGACGCCCCTTTGATCGCTCCGAGGATGGACGCAGCCAGCACTGCAGCCAACAGTGCCGCATATGAAGGCAACCAACTAGATTTCATCGAGCCCTTCTCCTCACGTTGTCGTAGTCGTTAACGGCGTCTAATCGATGTCTCGGGGGCCGGTCCGCCGAGGATATTGACAGCGCCTCGCTCGCGTTTTTTCTTCCAGCGGTGTCGACGGCGGACATCCGCCTTTATCCCCTTCAACGGGAGAACTGTACTTGAAAGCCAGCAAGATGCCGGCGTTCCCGGGCATCCACAATTCTAGCGTTGATTTGGATACTAATTTCGTTCGCGTACGAACTCCCGGATGTTCTCTCGTTCAATGGCCTCCATGGCGCGCCGTTTTTCGAGGAAATGGTTATACTTGTCCATTTCCTCATCGGACCACGCATTCGCCTCGGTGTAATCTCCCGCGTAAGGCACGGCCAAATCGATCCAGGCCGCCAGCTTATCCATTTCTTCTTGGGACAGCTCGACATCATGGTGGCCGTCTTGCAGCATCGCTATCAGGGGCGACTCGGCCGAACCCGTATGATAGGGCGGCAGCATTTCTGGCCGAGACTGAGGGTTGATCCAGTTCACAAATGGACCATCGGGATCGGCGGTGTAGGCGCCGTGCTGCTCCGCGTTGAGCAAGTTGATATACGATTCGCTCCAGTCCCGTTTGGCTACTTCGTCCCGAACCGGCGCGCCCAGCAACGAGAACGGCGGTTGCGGTTCATCGTCGCGCGTGGACCCATCGTGACAGGTTATGCAGTGGTTATCGAGGATGGGCTGGATTTCTTCCCGGTAACTGAAACCGCGCGGTGGGCCATAGAAGGATTCCAACGGTTGGACGCCCGCCCGCATCGCCCGCGTGGTGGAGGTGGGGGCGTGTACCGGCGGGGCGTCATGCTTGTTCTCGCTGTGACAGCCAACGCAGGAGAGCCGCTCGCCTGGCTGAAGGGTGGACCAACTACGCATGGACTGCGCCACGCGGCCTTCGCCGTCTATGGCTTGGAAATACAGCGGCGTGCGAGCGGGCGCTTCAAAAAGAACCGAGCCGTCTTCATGGACCTCCGCCTCGCCAATGATTCTCTTCACATCCCAACTGCCATGGATGGAGATGGGCGTGCTCACCAAGGCGCTGCCGGCCGGGCCGGCATTGCTGTTCTGTCCGACGCCGGCGGCGCGAAACTCCAATCCCACCACGCGAAGCGCTTGGATGGTCCCCCGCTCCACGCCTTCAAGCCCCGGTCCCTCGTACACATCCTGGACATAATAGACGCCGGTATCCTCGCGGTAATCCACCGTGCTGGGACGGACATGCGGCCTGGCGCGCGCGGTCAGCGGGACCATGCGGCCGGCCGAAATCCCGCCTTCGTCATCCCGGTCAAGCAGTTCGCGCCGTCCGTCCATGTCCATGAAATAAATGCCAAAGACGGTCTCATAGTCGCCCCTGCGGCCGTCCCCTTCCCAGCCGCGGGGCGCGTAACTCACCAAGAAATGCTGGTCATCGATCGGCCAGGGGTACATGAAGACGTCGCCCTCCTGACCGTAATAGTCAATGCGTTCGGCGGGCGTCTCCCGCACCGGCGCGACCAGTTGCGCGCCTTCGTTTTCCTGACGGCCCCGCGACGGATCAAGGACACCCAGCTTGCCCGCCTGCCAACTGTGATGCCCCGTGAACACGGCGAGCACCTTCTGCGAATCAGGGATGCCGCGCGCATGGAGAATCGTGGTGGGAAACCATGAGTTGTTCCCGTAGAACTCCTGTTGCGCCGTGCCGTCGGGATTCATTTGGAACAGGGCTTGCGGATAAAGCTGGCCGCGGTCGTTGTAATCCCACCGCGTGTAGAGGACGCGTCCGTCTTGGGTGACCGCAGGATAGTTGGTATGCACCTGATCAAAGCTGAGCCGGCGCAAATGCTGGCCGTCCGGGGAGGAGGTATACAAATTCGAGACCTCCGTCCACCAGCAATCCACGATCTGCACACAGCGGGTCGAGTTAAACAGGATGTCGCCGTTGGGCAAGAAGGCGCCCTCGTAATCCGCGTGACCGAGGTCATCGGTGATGGCGGTAATCTCACGGGACGCCACATCCATCACGTAGAGACTGTAGTCGTCTTCGCGGTCGGATTGTTTCCAAGAAAACAGGATGGTGGAGCCGTCCCACGACACGTCCACATCGCGGATGACGCCATCGGGGTCGTCCAGCAACGTTTCCACGGTCCCGTCCATGCGCAACAGATTGAGGGACGCGCCGGGCCGGAAATGCCGCTCGTTTTGCGCGTCGCTCAGTCCTTCCGTGTAAGCGTAATGCGAGCCTCCCATGTTGTAGTGGCGGGCGTAGATGATGCCATCCCAATCCTGCTCCATCATCGGCGCCAACCGATGGACTCG
>SKRY01000145.1 GCA_007118235.1 Candidatus Hydrogenedentota bacterium
CCAGCTCGGAATTGGAGCGCGGGACCTTGCGCGACACCATCGGCGGCGTGGGCATGATGACGGATCAGCAAGTGGAGGTGACGGAGGAAGGTCTCGTCATCCGCCAAGCGTACGATACCGGCACGGAGGTGGTGCGGCGTATCGAGTTGGACGAAAGTCCTGACGGCGCCGTCACCTTTCACACGGCTCTTACGAACGGAGGCGAGGAAAAGCGCTGGTATCGCCCCCGCGTGACGCCCCGGTTCAGCGCCCCCGCCGATGCGGGGGATCAAGCTCCGGCCGCCGTCGAAGTCCGCGGGTACGACGGGGAGTGGGAGGACCTCACGATTGCGCCTTGGCAAGATCGCCACACGCCGCATCAGCCCGGTCCAACGGACATCCAGGGAGAGGCGGTTCGCTGGGGGACAAGCGAGTCGGACTGGACGGTCTCCATGCAATGGCGGCCCGGCCAGCTTTCGCTCGGCGTGTGGAGCCATGATCCCACCCTCGCCGAGTTGACCCTCGAATTGCGCAATCCCGAAATCGGCCTCCGCCCCGGCGGCCGCTTCACGTACAGCTACGCCATTCGCCTGACGCCGACGGGTTAACCTATCTCGGATGGCAGACCGGAGCGCGCACCACAGATGGTGCGCGCTCCGCAGCCCTGACTAGTAATCGTGGCGCGGCCGCGGGTTGGACTTGGCCAGCCCGCGCGCTCTCGGCCGGTTCGCTGTTCTCGATCGCATCCGCGACGCGATCCATGACCGGCGTAAGCTAATCAATGGCCTCGGGATCCTCGACATATTCCGCCGCCAACTCCGACGCGGCGGCGCTCTCCATCGACTCTAGCACGCGCAACATGGCGCTCCGGGCCTCGGCCGGCGGGTCTTGCGCCAGGGCGGCTCGGAACGCTTCCACGGCTTCCGGAGGGACCGCCATGCCAATGTTCAGGGTGTCTCCCTCTGGAACCGTTTGGCTTCCTGGCTGTCCATTGAGAACGTAATCCACACGCAATTGCTTCACGACGCCTTGGGCGGGATCGCCGAAATTCGAGTTGGTGGCCGCGACCGACACGGAACCCTCTTCCACCATCTCGGCGACCTGTTGGGTCACATCGGCCGAATCGCCATCGGGCAGGGCGCCATAGACCGCCTCGGTAATCTCCAACTCGCCGCCCACGGTCTCGCCCAAGCGTGAGCAGACCACCGACAGCATGGACTCGATCGCGGCCGTGTCTTCCTCGGACGGCGCCTGCGCCAATAGCGTTAGCAAGGCGGGCAGTTCATCAAGCCCAGAGACTTCCCGCAGATGGCTTAGCGCGGCGCGGCGCATCTCCTGGCTGGGGTGGTCGGCCGCCGTTTCGAGGAGCACATCCATGGTCTGGGGCATGTTTCGATCCGCCACAAGGTCAAGGGCGGCGAGTTGCGCGCCGGCGTCCTCGTGTTCAAGCAAAGCCAGAATGACATCGTCCGCGGCGTCTCCAGGGTATCCGATGAGACAACGCCGGGCGGCCTCCCTCAACGCTCCGTCCGCCGTAAGTACGAGTTCCTCCAGCGTGTCAACCACTGGGTCATGGCCAAACCGCGTTAGGACGTGGAGCGCGGCCACGCGGATTTCGGTGGGGTGTTCCTCTCCGGTCATCCCGGACAGGGCTGGCGCCGCCTCCACGTCATCGCGCTCACCCAGCGCCCGAATGGCCGGGAGCTGGCGATCCGTGGACCATTCGCTCAACCCCTCGATAAGCATGTCGCGAACGGAATCTCCGGGGAGTTCCATGCTGAGCCGAATCGCGATGGCGAAGATTGCATGCTCCTCGCTCTGGAGGGCTTCCGCGAGCCGAGCCACCCCTTGTTCGTCCCCCCGCGTCAGCACGGCGCCGCGCAAGGCGCTGAGACGCGCCTGCCGGGGTTCCGGTTCCAATTCAAGCACCCGGTCGTACAGGGCGATGGCCGTTTCCGTGTCTCCGGCTTCGGCCAACGCTTCCGCACACCGGAAGACGCCCTCGGACAACACCCGATGCTCCCTGGGCTCGGCTTCGGCCAACGCCGCCAACAACGCGCCGGCGGCATCGCTCGTCCCGATACTGCCCAACGCGGCCGCGGCGGCATGCGCCACGTCGTCATCCTCGCTTTGAAGCAGCTCCGCCAGCGGGTCCACGGCGGCGCTGGCGCGGCGCATGCCCGCGCTCACGATCACGCCCAGCAGGGGACGCCCTTCCACTTCGCCCAACGCCGCAACGAGGGCCTCATCCGCCGAAGGATGGGGAATGGCCTCCAACGCATAGCGCGCCATGTGGGAAAGCTCTTCGTCGGCAAGCAGCTCCGCCAAGGCGGGTACGGCTTCGTCCGTGCCCACTTGCGCCAGCTCGCGGCATGCGTCGCTCTTCTCCTTGAGCGACGCATCCGGATCGGTGATAACCGATATCAAGTCCGCTTCCCCCGCATGAACCGCACCGAACGAACTCAGCAGCAGGCCCGCCGCGAGAGCAAGACAGAACATGTATCTCAATTTCATTACAGGCTCCTTTCGCCGATTTACACTGTCCAGGGCGCGCGCATGGCCCGCGAACGCAACCGGTTGGCCTCGGGATCATCCACAAACTCTTCCTTCACTGGATCAAACCGTACGTCCCGCTTGAGCCACATGCAGATGTTGGCCGCGTGCACCGTGGTCATCGAACGATGCATGACCTCGGCATTGGCCACGGGATCCCGGCGCGTCCGCACACAATCAAAGAAATCGCGGACATGGTTCATGGGACGCTGCGTGCGCGCCATGTACTCATCCACCACCCGGCGGTATTCCTTCAGCATGGACGGAGACGAAACCTCTGGGCGGGTATAGCCATCGGCCGCGCCCACCCGGCCTTCCTCGCCGTCAAACCGTTCGCCGCAGGAGCCGTGCCAATACCGGTCTCCGCGGGACAGGATCAGCCGCTGGCCATCCGCGAAGGTGCAGACCATCCCGTCACCGGTGTTGTTGTCCACGAACTGATACTCGACGGGAGACGTATCCAGCTTGTCCAGTCCTGCTTGAGCCTGGGCGAAGGTGTGCGCGCCCCACTCGCCAATGCAACTGGTGTGAAAGTCATAGACCCCGTACCACCCGCCACCGACATACGCGGAGTTGTACGGACGCCATGGACAAGGCCCCAGCCACGCATCCCAGTCCACCTCTTCCCGGGGCGGCTCCGGCTCCGGCTCGCGCCAATCATGCGTCATGTAGGCGTCGAACCACGGGGCGATGTGCGCGTAGGCCGTATGCACTTCGCCCAGCCGGCCTGTCCGCGCCATCTCAATGGCGAACACATGGTGGGCCTCGCTCAGGCGTTGGGTGCCGGTCTGATAGACCCGTTTGTAGCGGCGAGCGGCCTTCAC
>SKRY01000330.1 GCA_007118235.1 Candidatus Hydrogenedentota bacterium
CCCTTGCGTCTCCAATACACCAAGGGGCACTACGGGCCGTACGCCGAGAATCTGCGGCATGTCTTTAATGCCATCGAGGGCCACTTCATCACGGGGTACGGCGCGGGCGGCGATGAGCCGGATAAAGTGCTCGAACTCAAGGAAGGGGCCGTCGATAGGGCGCGGACGGCGTTGAATGAGCAACCCGAAACGCTGCAACGTTTCGAGCGCGTCGGCGCCCTCGTCGAGGGGTTCGAGTCGCCCTTCGGTTTGGAACTGCTGGCCACCGTGCACTGGGTTGTCACGCGCGAAGGCGCGCCGGACTCCGACGGGATCGTGAAGGCCTTCTACGCTTGGGGAGCCCGCAAGAAGCAGTTTTCCGGGGAACAGATTCTGTTGGCGCAGGAGGTATTGACCGAGAAGGACTGGCTGCCCAGTGGACCCGCTAATGAAGCGGCGCGGATGAACCCCACGAAGCACTCTTGTTAATCTTGTACATCTTGTCTAATTCGCTTGCGCTTTCGTCCGGATATAGAAAAGGGGGATCCGTCACATGACAACGACATCGTCCGAGGCGCCGGCCACGTCCCTGGAAGTGCGGGATCGGCTGGTCGAGGCGCTGAAGCTCGACCTTGTCGGACCGTCGAATGACTGCGAACTCGCCGAGGAACAGTTGCCGGGATGGGAGCGGCCGTCGAACTGGTATCTGACGGGGTTTCTGATTCCGTCGGACACGCCGCCCGAACGCAGCGCCGCCGAAGATGAGGACGATGATTTCAACGACGTGTCAGAGACGGCGGGCTTCACGGAGGAATCGTCCGAGGAGCGTAAGCCGGCGAAAAAGGGATTCTTCCCGTCTTCGATGGGGCTGAGTTTCCTGGCGCGCCCGGAAGCGGAATCCGTCACGGTGATTGTCCGCTGGGGCGAGTACGTGAAGGCGGAAACGGAAGACGACAAAGGCAAACCGCTGCCCGTGTGGCGCCGGTATCCGCGAGAGGAATCCGTCACGCTGCCGTTTAGCGGGTCCAGCGATCCACTCACGTACGATGTGCCGAATTCCGAAGGCCTTCAGCTTCATGTGCGGGAGGACGTCATCGACGCCCCTGAGATCGCGGAACACATCCCCACGGGCACGCGCTCCGTCTCGATCTTTCTGGTGAACCATCGTGAACCCAACGCGGACCAGCCGGATGCCGCATACGTGTTTCAAGCCGAGATCGAGGCGCGAGGGGAACCCTCTTTCGCGCCCCGGCCGGACTTGCGGAGCGCGCGCGGCATGGATACCGATTGGGATCAGCGCGTGGCGGATCTGCATTACCGGGACACGCCGGAATACGCCACGGGCCACGGCGTTTCGGCGGAGTGGGATTTGGTCAACGGTGAGTGCCATGTCATCCGGACGGCGTGGATTCCCACCGCCCAAGTTGAAAAAACGAAGACGGTGGACACGGAAGGCGTGGAGCTTTCCATGGACGCCCTCGGCGCCCTTGAAGATGGGGCGGCGGCCGAGGCGGCGCTTGGGCGGCTCGTGACCCGGTACAGGGAGTGGATCGCGGCGCAGGCCGATCAATTGCCGCCGTTGAACGAGAAACGTCAGAAGACGGGCGAGCAGTTGTTGCGTTTTGCAGATAATGCGGCCGAACGCATTGAGCGGGGCATCCAGATTCTTGTAAGCGATCCCGATGCCCTGGATGCGTTCTGTGTGGCGAACCGGGCCGTGGCGCGCGCGTTGCGGCAACGGCTTGGCGCGGACACCCCGCCGCGATGGCGCACGTTCCAGCTTGCGTTCATCCTTTTGAATCTGCCCGGCCTGGCGGACCCTACCCATCGCGAGCGCGAGATTGTGGATCTCCTATTCTTTCCCACCGGCGGCGGCAAGACGGAGGCCTACCTGGGCCTCGCGGCCTTCGCCATGGTGTTGCGGCGGCTGCGCCATCCCGAAGAGGAAGGCCGCGCGGGGGCGGGCGTGAGCGTCATTATGCGGTATACCTTGCGCTTGCTTACGCTGGACCAGCTCGGCCGCGCCGCTGGTCTCGTGTGCGCGCTGGAGCTGGAACGCGAGAAAAAGGCGCGGCGCTACGGCGAGTGGCCTTTCGAGATCGGTTTGTGGGTGGGAAAAGCGGCCACGCCCAACTTCATGGGCTGCAAAGGCGACAAGCGGCAGGACACGGCCCGGACGAAAGTGACCGCCTACAAAGGGGAACCGCATTCCAGGCCATCGCCAATACCCTTGGAAAACTGCCCATGGTGTGGCGAGCCCTTTGATGGGGATTCATTCAGCCTCCACCCCAACAGCGACCGTCCCCGCGAATTGCGCGTGGTATGCATGAACCCCGAGTGCGACTTCACGGGAGACCGAGCCCTCCCCGTCGTGGCGGTGGATGAGCCCCTTTACCGGCGTTTGCCCGCCTTCTTGATCGCCACGGTGGACAAGTTCGCCTCGTTGCCCTTCATGGCGCGGGCGGGCCTGTTGCTCGGCGGCGCGGAGCGTTACGAGAGCGATGGGTTTTATGGCCCCGCCGACCCCGGCCAAGGCAAACCGCTTCCGGCGCCGTTGCCGCCCCCGGACCTTGTGATTCAGGATGAGTTGCACCTCATCGCGGGACCGCTCGGCACGATGGCGGGCCTCTACGAGACCGCCATTGAAGCCTTGTGCATGCGGGAGATGAACGGCAAGAGAGTCAGGCCCAAGATCGTGGCTTCCACGGCGACGGTGCGGCGCGCGAACGACCAGATCCAAGCGCTGTTTGCCCGCCCGCAGACCCAAGTGTTTCCGCCGCCGGGACCGAACCGGAAGGACTCATTCTTCGCCGAGACGAAACCCGCCTCCGAAACCCCGGCTCAACTCTACGCGGGCGTGGCGGCCCAGGGCAAGAACCCAAAGACGATGATGCGCCGGGTATGGCTAGCCCTTATGGGCGCGGCGCAACAAGCCTACTGGGAAGCGGGCGGCGAGGACAACATAGAAAACCCGGCCGACCCCTACATGACCGTGATCGGGTACTTCAATGCCTTGCGGGAACTCGGCGGGGCGCGGCGCATCCTTGAGGAGGAAGTTCAGAACGCGCTGAAGACCTATGGCGCGCGCAGGCGCATTGGCGAGAACGGCCGCCTTTTTCGGGACCGCACGAAGTTTTCGGAGGTTATGGAGTTAACGTCGCGCGTCCCAACAAACAAAGTGGCGGAGGCGCGACGGCGGTTGGAGACGCCATATAGCGATAGAAAGCAGCGCGTCGACTGCGCCATCGCGACGAATATGATCTCCGTGGGCTTGGACATCGCCCGGCTCGGACTGATGGGCGTGCTCGGCCAACCCAAGACCCACGCCGAGTACATTCAGGCCACAAGCCGCGTGGGACG
>SKRY01000156.1 GCA_007118235.1 Candidatus Hydrogenedentota bacterium
GGCATTGGCGCCTAGTCGAGGAGGCCGCGCCACGGCCTAACGAATCCCTTACCCGGCGATATGGGGCAAGATTCACCTTGATTTTGCCGTAGTATTCCCTATAGCATTCCCAGCAATCCGTGAATGAAGCGGTTTGATAACTGCATTGGACAAAGGATTGATATGAAACGGCAGACGAATCGGCTGCGGACGGGGGCGAATTCCTCTGGCTTCACGCTAGTGGAGATGCTCGCCGCCTTGGCCGTGGCGGGAGTGGCCGCGTTTATTGTGCTCTCCCTCTTCTCGTGGAGTCTCGTCTTGGGCCAGGAAAGCCGGCGTCAGTCGATGGCCGCTGGCATGGCGAGCGAACTCTTGACGCGCATGCACCGGGCGCCGGACGAATTCGTCTGGCCCGAGTTGGAGGGGATCGCTCCGGGAGAACATGTTCCGGTGGAGGCCAGTGACGCCTTTGAGGCGGAGGCCGGGGTTCCTGCCGCCATGCCCACGGTGGCGCGCCTACGCGAGGCGGAGATCGCTTTCCGCGAGGCGTTCCGCTGGGAGGCCTTCGCCAGGCGGCCCGATGACGACGCCAACTATGTGGAGCTGACGGTGGCGGTTTACTGGGAGGCCCAAGCCAGGGAGCGGGTCTACACGCTCACCAGCGCCTTGCCCGTCCAACGATTGGGAGGGTCGCAATGACCTGCACCGTACGTACGCGCGGACGCCACGAAGGCGGCTTTACCCTGCTGGAGATCATCCTCGCCATTGCGATTGGGGGAATCGTCATCACCATTGGGCTGCAGACCTTGTCGCGCATGACGGAGGGGTTCACCGAGGCGCAGCGGCGCGCGGAACTTGACCATCGCGCGCGCCAGGCGTTTCGTCTCTTGCAACGCGATTTCGCGGAAACGGCCGCGCCCCCGTTGACGGAGCGTGTGCTTGAAGGTGAAACGGGAGAAATCGATGCGGAGGCGCTCTGGGGAGCGGAGGGTCTGGAAGACGATTCGGCCTCGTGGATTATACTTACCCGCGACGCGCCGGACGGGTTGGAACAGCCCGTGAACGTGCGTTATCACGTAGAGCGCAATGCCGAGGGGATGGGCGCGCTTGTGCGTATGGCGTATCCCCTGGATGGCGCGCCGGACGAGGAGCACGGGGGCCAAGCTCACGTGCAGGGCGTGGCCGCGTTCCGGCTGGATTACTTGGGCCCGGATGGCGAATGGAGCCGGGGATGGGCGGAAGATACGCAACCCGGCGCCGTCCGTGTGAGCATCACGCTGGTGGACGAGGACCGTCCCGAACACCAGGTGGCCCGGCAGGCTGTCTTCCCGATTCCAACCGGCCAGTGAAGGATATTGCCATGAGTTTTCCCCAGACCAAGGTTTTGGAAGACAGGGGCGCGGCTTTGTTGCTCGCCATAGGGCTTCTCGCCCTGTTTGCGATGATGGGGACCGCGTATGTCACCTACATGGGACTCGAAGCCGAGCGCGCCCGCGAGGATGGGCGTTCCACGGCGGCGCGGCATTACGCTCAGGCCGGGTTTCACGCGGCCGTGGGCGAACTCGCCGCTGAGTTGGACGCTACCGGCAGTCTCGGCGCGGCGGGCAGCTTCGTCTTCGAGTTCCCCGTCTATGAAGGCGGCCCTGGAGAAGCGTTCCAGGCGAGCGAAACGGTTCGCGCCCGTGTCTCGGTGGACTACGCCGACGAAATGAGCCGCGTCAATCTCAACGCCGCGCCGCCTGTTATCCTTGAGTCACTGCTGGGTGTGGATACCGAGTCCGCTGAGGCCATCGCGGCGGCCTTGCCGCCAGAAGGCGGCCCGCGCTGGCTGGCTTCCGTGGATGATCTCGCCGTTCGCGGCCTGCTTGCCCCCGGTGACTTGCCCCAGCGGGATGTCACCGTGTACAGCGCGGCGGACCAAGCGCCCGATGGCGTCCTAATGAACGTGAACACCGTTTCCCGGCGGGGCCTGGAGGCGGCGTTTAATCTGACCCCGGAGGAAGCGTCCGCCGTTGAGGATGGACGCCCCTACGAGAGCGTGGAGCAATTGGAAGAGGCCCTCGGCCGCTCGCTCAGCGAAACCCCAGCCGCCGATATCGCGGACCGCCTCGTGTTCGAGTCGCGGCTCGCCCGGCTCACGTGCGTGGCGGTTGTCGAGGAGCTGAGGGCCGGCGGCGAATGGCACGCGCGGCGGACGCGGCGCATCGAGACAGTGGCGTGGTTTCCGCCGGATGCTCCAGCCGAGCCTGTCATTCTCTATTGGCGGGAAAGCGGCCCAGTAGATTCTAGCGATTCAGCTTAACGAGACGGCCTTCTCCCCAGAGGGGAGGGTTCATACGATAAGGAGGGATATCCCCCATGGCGAGCGTACACCATTCCGGCGGCAGCGGCGCTTCCGCACGCCGTCCCAGAGGTCCCCGCGTCGCATGCGCGCGCCGGCCGGCCTTGGCGGAGGCGGCGCACGAGCCGCAATCCAGCGCGTCTTGGATCGCCACCAGCGTCCGGAGCCATGACATCACAGTATTTCTGCGGCAGCTGATCATGTTGCTCGAAGCCGGCACCCCGCTGCTGAAGTCGCTGAAGACCCTGGCTGTGCGTAGCCAAAGCGCGGGGTTGCGCAACCTCGTGTCGGATATCGCCAGCCACGTGGAAAACGGCAACGCCTTATGGCAAGCGTTTGAACGGCATTCGCGCTACTTCGATCCGGTTTTCGTCAACCTTGTTAAGGCGAGCGAAGCCAGCGGCACGCTTATCACCGTGCTTCGGAGGCTTGTCGAGTACCGGGAACAACGCGAGATTATGCGCAAACGCGTGATTAGCGCCATGTTTTATCCCCTCGTTTTGCTCATCGCATGTCTCGGCGTGCTCGTTCTCATCGCGCGGGTCGTGATCCCTGGCTTCGTCGAACTCTTCCAACGGCTTGACGTGGAACTGCCCCAGTTTACCGAGAATTTCATCGCCGTCATTAATTTTGTCGGCGCATGGTGGTGGGTTGGCCTCTTAATCTTGGCCGGGCTGATTGTGCTTTACAAGCTGGCCGTCCTTAACCCGCTGTACCGGTTGTACGCCGATCGGCTGAAACTAAGGCTGCCGCTCGTTGGCTCGATCCTCCGGAAATCCGGCGTGGCCGAGTTCACCAACTCGCTGGCGCTGTTGCTCAAGAGCGGCATGTCCATGATGGCGACGCTGGACCTCGTCCGGCATACGCTGCGCAATCACGCCTTCACTCACGTTGTTCAGCAGATGCGCGACAGCGTCGAGGAAGGCGGCGGTCTCGAACAACCCCTGCGCCAGAATGCCTCCGTGTTTCCGCCTGTTGTGGCGGATATGCTGGTGACGGGCGAGGAATCGGGCCAAC
>SKRY01000491.1 GCA_007118235.1 Candidatus Hydrogenedentota bacterium
CCATTCCGGAGAGCCGTCCGCGGGCGTATCTCTCCCCGGAGGAACGCGACGAGATTCGCAATAACCCGGAGGAGTACGCGTGGCTCGTGGATCCCGTGGTTAGGCGCGCCGAGAACGTGATTGATCGCGACGAGCCCTTGTTCGAGGAGCCCGATCCCTGGGACGACTACGGCGACGATTGGCGCGACGTCTACAACGAGACCTGGCGTTCCATGCGGCCCTACACAAGTGGCATGGAGATCTGCGCGCGGGCCTATCTTTACACCGGCGAGGAACGGTTCGCCGAGGAGGCCAAGCGCCGTCTCATGCATTTCATGACGTGGGACGTCGACGGGCCGAGCAGCGTTTATTGGCCCACGGAGTTGGGCATGGACATCGGGGAAAACGCGCCGCGCACGTTTGATTGGATCTACGACACGCTGACGGAGGAAGAGCGGGAGACATGTCTGCGCGTGCTTGGCCAGCGCATCCGCCAGATCAACGAAATGCACCGGGGCCGGCCCTTCGAGTCGCGTCCCTTCAGCAGCCATCCCGGCCGGATGATCGGCTTCGCCGTCGAGGGCGGACTCATCCTTGCGCACGACATCGAGGATGCGCCGGACTGGCTGGAATACACGTTGCGCGTGCTCTGGTCCGTCTATCCCGCCTGGGGACATGACGATGGCGGCTGGCATGAGGGGGTCAGTTATTGGACATGGTACATCAACCGGATAACCCGCGTGATCCATCAACTCGATCGCTTGGGCATCCCGTTGAAAGACAAACCCTTCCTTCAAAATACTGGCGATTTCGGTCTGTATGTGGCCTATCCCAACCGGGCCCGGCGAGAGTTCGGGGATAGCTATTCGGGTTCCGTGGGGTCGGCGCAAGGCAATCTCATGTACAGCCTCGCCAGTCTGTATGACAACCCCTACTACCGCTGGCATGCCGAGGAATCGGGCGGCGAAGCGACGGGGCCCGAGTCGTTCCTGGTCAGGAAACCCGAGCTGGAAGCGCGCGCCCCAGCCGATTTGCCGCAATCCAAGGCGTTCCTTGACGTGGGGTGGACGGCCATGCACAGTGACATGGCGAATCCGGACGACAACGTGCTGGTGCTGTTCAAGAGTTCAACCTTTGGAAGCATCAGCCACGATCACGCCAATCAGAACGCGTTTGTGCTGGAGGCCTACGGCGAACCCTTGGCCATCAGCACGGGGTATTATCAAGACTACGGCGATCCCCATCACAGTGAATGGATGTGGCAAACCAAGGCCCACAACGCCATTCTGGTGGACGGCGAAGGCCAGGTCACGCGTTCGCCCCAGTCGCGCGGCGAGATCGTCGAGCATCTGGAAGAAGGGGAATGGGCTTACGCCCTGGGCAACGCCGTGGAAGCGTACGGCGGCCGGCTCGATCGCGCGTACCGGCATGTTTTCTTCTTGCGGCCCGGTGTGATTGTTATCGCCGACGACTTGGCGAAAGCGGATGGGGAGGAGGCCACCTATCAGTGGCTGCTTCACGCCGAGAACGAGATGGCGCTCGACGAAGGAGACGCGCGCGTGACCATTGAGCAAGGAGATGCGCGCCTTGAGGCGCGGTTCCTCCAGCCGGCCGGCCTGGCGTTTACGCAAGAAACAGGCTGGGATCCCGAACCCACCCGGCCCGAAGCCGCCCCGGAACAGTTCCACTTCACGGCCTCCACGGTGGAGGAAGCCGCCGAGCAACGCTTCATTACCGTGCTCGCCCCCTACCGTGACGGCGAAGCGCCCGGTTATTCGGACATCGAGGTGCTGGAGGCCGAGGGCGGCGTCGCGCTGGAGATTGACGGCGCGGTCATCCTCATCCGCGATCCGGACGCGGAGGAAGTGAGCGCGGCGGGACACGCCACAAGCGAATCCGCGGCCCTCATTCCCGCCAGCGAATAGCGAGTAGCGTAGAAAGAACGTCTCCGCCGGGTGGTTTGGACCCGCCCGGCGGAGACGCTATCGTTTAATCGCTATCGAGGCTCGATATCGCCCTTGTTGAGAGTGATGTATTGATCGCCCTGGCGTCCATCCACGGGGCGGTTCTCCTCAAGCCAATCCGTCATTTCCGGCATCACGCCGAAATGGTTGTTCGCTAACTCGTAGGGGTTCTTCCGGTATGCCCTGCGATCGGGGCCGTCGTACCAAGGGAAGGGCTCCTCCAAGACGTCCCAGCGGAAGTAGTACTTGATGAGTTCATCCACGCCAGCGTCTTGCGGCGTGCGCGAATGCCAGAAATCGAATCCCGCGTGCCGGGCGATTTCCAGCGCCTGGGCCATCGTGGTCAGGGAGTAGGCGGTGTAGGTGACGCCGCTGCGGCCTTGGTTGCGGGTGACCTCATGGTGGAGATAGACGCCGTTGTCGTCCTTGACGATCTTCCAGCCGGCGCCATCGTTGTCCTGGGTGTCCGTCCGTCCGTGGAAATAGCTCTTCAGCTCGATCAGCCCTTCCTCAAGCAGGTCCTTGTCACGCAACGCCACGGACGCCGCCAGCACGCCCAAGACGCCCGCGTCCTTCCAGTTGTTGACCCGGTTCCGCATGACGTCCTTCACATGGGGCAGACACCGCTCCCGCCACCAGTCTTGAAAACGCTCCCGATCATCGGGCTCCCAGCCTTCGTACTCATGGAGAATATCCGCGGCGTACAGCATCTGCGAGAACCACGAGCCAAGCTGTAGCCCCCGGTCGTTGCCGCTGAATGTGGTATCCGCCTCCGCCCACGCGTTCAACACGCGCACGGCGTTGTCGGCGTAATGGGTCTCGCCGCTGTAGAGGTACGCGAGGGCCGAGGTATAGGCGGCGTCCCCTTCGCGCCACAACCAGCTCCGCTTCTCGCTGAGGTTGCTGTCCGTTTGGTAGCCGCCCATGATGGTCATGGATTCGGGCGGGTTGGGCTCAAAATCCAATACCTCGTCCGCGTCGGCGATAAGCGCCTCATAGGCGGAGGCCTGGGGTTCCACGCCATCCGCAATCCGTTGCCGGACCACCTCAAGCTCCCTGGGATTCGTCACGGTCATGGGGTGCTCGAACGTGAAGCCGTCAAGCTGTTCACGGATGGCGTCATATGCATCGGTCCACGGTTCGGGTCCTTGAGAAGCATCGGCAAGCACGCCGCCCGTGAGTATTCCAAGTGCGGCCAGCGCGGTAACTGTTCCGGAAACTATCGTGCGCATGTCTTACCTCCCTCGTTACTCGTTGGTTGCGGGTTCGGTCTACTCCATGATGAGAATACGGCCGTCGCCTGGCGGGATAGTGAAGGTTGTGCCAGTTTCGCCGGTGAAGGCGTCCTCGGCGGGTTGGTCCAGCGTAACCTCATGGGGCGCCTCCGCGCCG
>SKRY01000279.1 GCA_007118235.1 Candidatus Hydrogenedentota bacterium
ATCTGATCTCATCCGATTTGGTGATGTGGATCTCCCAAAAATCGACCTGCCGCTTCACTTCCTCCATCTGACGGACGTGCCTCACCGCCTCGGCCGGATCGGCGTCGCGGAGCTGTTCGAGACGCGCCTCTATTTGCTCCGCCTCGCTCGCATTCAAATGCGCCGTCATTGCGTCGGCCACTTCCTCGGGAACCCGAAAGGCGTCCGCCACGGTCTCCAATATGTGCAGCGCCTCCCGCTCCAGGTCCTCCGCCCGCTGGAGCCGCTCCTCAACGGAATCCTGGAGATCTAGTTTCTCGGCCAACTCGGTCAGCTCGGCAAGAAGCGCTTCCTCTTGCCGCTTGTACTCTTCAAGCTCCTCCTCCAATTCGTTCAGGCGCCTGCGGTACTCATCCCGTTCCTCCCGCTGCCGGTTACGTTCCACGCGAAGCTGCCCCACCTGGACATCGCGTTCCTCCACCGTGTCCGCAAGCTCAAAGACCGAATCATTCAGCGCGAGCGCCTGGGCAAAGATGACGATGATCAGCAGGTCAAGTAAGGGCGTCAGTTGAGGGGTTTTTCGCCGTCTCTTGAACATATCCACGCTCTCTATCTCTGCTTGGCGCGCTTAGTTGGGTTTTGGCCTTTGATATCAGCCGGCGCACGGTGTCCCGCTGATCGGTTAGGCGGGAGAACTCGGAGTCGCGCCGCGCGATCCAGAAGCTGAATCCCATATACAACACCAGACCAACAAACGTGGTCCATAATGCGGCCGCGAAGCTGGATATAAGCGCTTGGCTTTGCGTCACACCCGCGCCTCCGTCCACGCCGCTCGCAAAAAGACCAGCCGCAATCGACGTAATCGTGCCCAGAATGCCCAAATAGGGATACAGGTCGATCAACGTCTCCGTAACCCGGAACCGCCGTTCAAAGTCCAGGGTGTGCATGTAATCCTTTCGCTCATCCTTGGTGTTTATCCTGTACAACAGGTCCCGTCTGTCGGTGTTTCGGTGCGGATTGTCGATGATTTCCTGCACATCTTGAATAAAGGAATCCACTCTCTCGCTAAGGCTGTCCCGTTCCCGTTCCTCGGACCGGTAGGCAAGCGGCCCAAGGAATCCCTTCAACACATCCTTCAGTTCGATCTGCTTGCGCTTATATTTTCTGTTCAGCCAAAAACACAACCCCATATTCACGACGAAGGCCGTCGAAAACACGAACACAAAAAAGACATGAACGGCCCATGTCATCGTCTCTTGAAATCCCATGTCTTACTCCATGCTGTTCTCGCAGACGGCCGTGAGAAGCCGTCCCCAAAAATGCTTCCCGTGACAACGGGAGCCTGAACTGCTCTATTCGTGGGTAATCGTTAATCGAAACTTCGCTTGGCGTTTGCACGCCGCTGCCATGCAAAGATTATCCCCGAGACCTCGCTCCAAGTGCAATATCCTTGATCCCGGCGGATTGCGGAGGCGCTCCACCAGCACCATGCCCTCCCCCCGCCTTATGACATGGGGCTGACGAGCTGTTCCGGAGCCGGCGCGTGGACATGGCAGGCGGCGGTGTGACCCGGCGCGACTTCCACGAGGCGCTGGCGCCGTTGGGCGCATTCGGGCTGCGCGTCGGGGCAGCGGGGATGAAAATGACAACCCGGTGGCGGATTGATGGGGCTGGGCGTATCGCCGCGGAGGATAATGCGTTCCCGTTTCCTATGCGGATCGGGTTCGGGCACGGCGGAGAGCAATGAGCGGGTGTAGGGATGGACGCACTCATTGAAGATCGCTTCCACCGAACCGTACTCGACGATGCGCCCAAGGTACATGACGGCGACATAATCCGAGATGTGCCGAATCACACTGAGGTTGTGGCCAACGAAAAGATAGGTCAAGCCCAGCCGCTGCTGAAGGTCTTCCATGAGGTTGAGGATCTGCGCCTGAATGGACACATCCAACGCGGATACCGGCTCATCGGCCACGATGAGATCGGGTTCCACCGCCAAGGCGCGCGCAATGCCGATGCGCTGCCGCTGCCCGCCGCTAAATTCGTTGGGGTAGCGGTCGGCCGCGTCAGGCGATAGCCCGACGAGCCTGAGCAGTTCCTCCACGCGTTCGCGGCGTTGGGGGCGGGGAACCAGCCCATGCACGGCCATGGCCTCGGAAATCGTCGAGTACACCGTCATGCGCGGGTTCAAGGACCCGTAGGGATCCTGAAAGATGATCTGCATGCGCCGGCGCAACGAGCGGACTTGCCGCCGGTTCAGCTCGGTGATGTCGCTTCCATCAAACAGGATGCGGCCCGCGGTGGGTTCGATCAGCCGGAGAATGCAGCGTCCCGCCGTTGTCTTGCCACTTCCACTCTCTCCCACGAGGCTGAGCGTCTTGCCCCTCGGGATGCTGAAGCTGACATCGTCCACCGCGCGCACATATCCCGCCACCCGGCCAAACACACCGCTATGCACGGGGAAATGCTTCACCAAGTTGCGTACTTCCAATAAGGGGCCATCCGTGCTCATGCTCATGGGGCGGCGGTCTCCTCTGGGATTCCCGGCGGGCATCCTTGTTCGGCCATTGCGGCGGCATCGTGAAGCCAACAGGCCGCGTGATGGTTTTCGCCCACGGGCTCAAGCGGGGGGCCTTGCTTTCGGCACACGTCCATGGCGTAGCGGCAGCGGGGGTGAAACCGGCAGCCCGCCGGAAATCGAGCCGAGTTCGGCACAACGCCCGGAATGGGCTCCAGCGGCTGGCGTCCAACCGATAGCTTCGGCAACGAGTTGAATAACCCCAGCGTGTAGGGATGCTTGGGATCCTCGAAGACGCGGTCCATGGGGGCTTGCTCAATGATTTGCCCCGCGTACATGATGGCCACGTCTTCCGCGTTTTCCGCCACGATGCCGAGGTCATGCGTGATAAGCAACATGGCCATTTGTTGCTCTTCTTGCAGGGAACGCAGCAGATTCAAGATCTGCGCCTGAATCGTCACATCCAGGGCCGTGGTGGGTTCGTCGGCGATGAGGAGGACGGGATCGCACGCCAAGGCCATGGCGATCATCACGCGCTGACGCATCCCGCCGGACATCTGATGCGGGTAAGCGTCGACCCGTTCGCCCGGCGAGGGGATGCCCACGCGCTCCAGCAGCGCAATAGTCTGTTGACGGGCCTCCTCCTTGGAGACGCCCTTGTGCAAGCGGATCGTGTTGGCGATCTGGCTGCCGATGCGGAAGACGGGGTTCAGGCTGGTCATGGGTTCTTGGAAGATCATGGAGATCTTGTTCCCGCGGATCCGGCGCATTTCCTTTTCGGAGAGTTCGAGCACGTCCTGACCTTGGAAGAAGATCTGGCCCTCTACGATTTCGCCTGGCGGGCTCGGGACCAGCCGGAGGATGGAAAGCGCGGTCATGCTCTTGCCGCATCCGCTTTCCCCCACCAAGGCCAGCGTTTCCCCCGGACGGATGTCAAAGGAAACATCGTCCACCGCCCGGGCCACGCCCGCGTCGGTGTGAAAGTAGGTCTTCAGATTGCGGACGCTGAGTATGGAGTCCCCTTGGTTCACGAATCCTCCTCACGCTCGGAGCGAAGCGAAAGCGCTTTGTCTTGGTTGGTCTATTGCCTCAACCGCGGGTCCATGGCGTCGCGTAGACCGTCTCCCACCAAATTGAACGAGCAGACCGTCACGAATATCGCAACACCCGGAAAGGTCACCAGCCACCACGATCCGTCCGGCCGGTTGATATAGGTTTGGGACTGGGAAAGAATCTCGCCCCAACTCGGCGTCGGCGGCGGCGTGCCGAACCCGAGAAAGCTCAGGGCCGATTCCATAAGGATGGCCCCGGCCACGCCAAAGGTAGCGCTCACCAGAACAGGCGACAGCGCGTTGGGCAGTAGATGGCGAAACATGAGGCGCACATCGCTCACACCGGTCGCGCGCGCCGCCGTGGCGAAATCGCTCTCGCGCAATTTCAGGAATTCGCCCCGAACCAGCCGGGCGATACCCGTCCACCCTAACACGCCCAGCACCACCATGATGATGAAGATGTTCTGTTCGGGGACGAAGGCCAGCAGGGCGAGGATTAGAATAAGTTGGGGAAAGCACATCATGATTTCGATGAGCCGTTGCGCCGCGCTATCCACGTAGCCGCCGTAATACCCCGCGAGCGCCCCGACCACCACGCCGATGGAGGCCGCAATGCCCACGGCGACAAAACCGATGGACATGGAGATGCGGCATCCCCAAATCATGCGGCTAAGCACGTCGCGGCCGCGGTCGTCGGTGCCAAGCCAATGGTCGCTGCTGGGCGCTTCCAGACGCCGCCGTAGATTCACCGAAAGCGGGGAATGCGGGATCGGGGGTTGAATCATCGCCTCCCCTTCTCCCGGCTCCCATTGCCCGAAATTCACGCGGCGCAACTCAGGAATGTCCCGCACATTGACGAACCAATAGGTTTCGCCATCCATGTGAAGGTAGATGGGCTCCTCGTGGGCAAGGAACGGCGCCAGTAAGGCCACCACGAAGAGAAACAACAGGATGCACAGCCCACCGACCGACATGCGGTTCTTGCCGAACTGCCGGCCAACCAGGCGCCAGTACCCCTGCCTCGGCGGCCGGCCGCTCCCCAATTCTCCGGCGCCCGCTTCCAGCTCCAATGCGCCGGATTCGGGTTCGGTATCCAAGTTTTGACCACCACTTTGGAGCATTAGTCGAATCGAATCCTCGGGTCAGCGATAGCATACAAGATGTCAGACAGGATAAGCCCCGCCAAGGTCAGGAGCGCCGAGATCGATAGGATGCCCATGATGACGGGATAGTCGCGCGTCAGCACCGATTCGAAGGCAAGCATGCCCAAGCCGGGGATGCTGAAGATCCGCTCGATGATCACGCTGCCACTGATGAGCATGGGCAATAGGGTCGCCATCAGTGTGATGATGGGGATGAGCGAGTTCCGCATGGCGTACTTGAAGATCACCACCTTCTCCGAAAACCCATACGCCCGCGCGGTGCGGATGTAGTCCTGCCGCACTTGCTCAATCATGCCCGCCCGGGCGTATCGCGACAAAGCGGCGAGGCCGGTGTAGGTCAGGCAGAACACGGGCAGCACGAGATGCCACAGATGATCCAGCAACCACCAATGCCATGGATAATTCTCGGCCCCAAAGCTGTGAAGCCCGTGAACGGGGAACCAGTTCAAGAATTGCCCGCCGGCGAAAAAGAAAATCAGCAACATCGCCACCCAGAATGAGGGGAGGCTGTACAGAATGAAGAGAATCAAGGTGGTTATGGTGTCGCCCCAACTCCGGCGATGAGTCGCGCTGTAGACGCCAATGGGAACGGAGATGATGTACGTGAGAAAGATCGCGATGGCGCTCAACTCCAGCGTGACCGGCAAACGCTCCATGATCTTGTCGATGACAGGCCGCCCGTCCCGGAACGACGCGCCGAAGTCCAGCGTCAACAGGTCCCGCAGCCAGTGTGCGTACTGGATGTGGATGGGCTGGTCCAAGCCAAACTGCGCCTGCATCTGCTCGATGATCTGCTGGGTCGCCGCGTCGCCCTCAAGGGCCCCGTCCACTCCGTGGAGCATAAGATAGACGGGACTTCCCGGAGCAAGCTGCACCACGACGAACGTGATCAGCGTGATCCCGATGAACGTGGGGACAACCAGTAGAAGTCGGCGTATTAAATAAGCTCTCACGAGTCTCCCGCTATGCTGGCGTACTCTCCTGCGCTCTCGGTGAAATCTATATCGGTAATCAGACGCGCTTGGTTCTAATACCGCTGCAATTCTTGCGGAACGAACCACTCCCGCACGTACGGACCGTACGGGTAAATCGTAATGCCATGGAACCGCCGGTCCACGGCCAACAACGTTTCACGGCAGTACATGAAGGTGTACGGTTGTTCCTCATGAACGATTTCGTGGAACCGCCGGTACAATTCCGTACGCCGATCGTCGTCGAACTCGACCCGCGCCTCTTCGATAATGTCATCGGCCTCTTCGTTCAAGAAATTAACGTAGTTCGAGCCCGCCTCGGTTTGGGATGAATGCCAAACTTGGTAGGGATCCGGATCCGGCGGCATGGACCAGCCCAACCGCACCGCGTCGAATTCCCGGCGATGCACGTTCTCAAGGAGGGTGGCGAATTCGAGCCGGCGGATGCGCATGCGAATACCCGCCCGGCGAAGCTCTTCTTGATATACCGTGGCGATCTGTTCGTCTTCGCGCGAATCAGCCGGAACCAGCAGCTCGAATTCAAAGGATTCGCCATCCTTGTCCCGGATGCCGTCGCCTGTGGAGTCCACCCAGCCAGCCTCGTCCAGGAGTTCTTGCGCCCGCTCGGGATCAAACGGCCAGGGTTCCAATTCCTCGTTGTATTCGGGATTCTTGATGAAGAAGTTCCCCGTAATGACTTCGCCCAACCCATGAAAGATGGTGTCCAGGATTTCCTCGCGATCGAGCAGCATCGTCATGGCCTGCCGGACTCGCTTGTCCTCGAACTGGGGCCGCCGCATGTTCCAGCCAATATAGGAATACCGGGGCTGATAATACGTGTACCTGCGGAAGTTCTGTTCGAATCGATCTCCACGGGCTCGGTTGACCCACAGTTCCGGCGTCATTTCCATGGTATCTATGTTGCGTTGCAAAAGCACTTGAAACGCGCTGTTGTCTTCCGTGATAAACATGAACAGGCGCTGTTCAAGGGAGGGTTTCTCGCCCCAGTAATCTTCATACCGGGTTAACGTGATCCGCTGCCCCGTGCGCCATGAATCGAATTCATAGGGACCGGAGCCAATGGGGTTGCGATCGTTGGGGTGCTGGTTGAAGTTGCCTTCGCCGTAGATGTGCTTGGGAATGATGGGCATGCCGCCAATCATGACGAGATGGCGGAAATACGGCCGGTCGCATTCAATCCGCACCGTGTAGTCATCAATAATCTCGATGTCCACGATATCCTGAAGATAATTCCGCAAATGCGGGGCCATCACCTCGGGATCCAAGATGGTGTCGAACGAGAACTTCACGTCCTCCGCGGTCAGGGGCTCGCCATCATGAAAGGTAACATCATCCCGCAGATAGAAGGTATACTCCAGATGGTCATCCGAGATGTCCCAGTCATGGGCGAGATTGGGCTCCATGTCAAGCGTTTCCGGATTGCGTTCCAAGAGCCCGTCAAAAATAAGGTCATAAATCTGGGTGGCATACGCATCGCTCGATGTGTATGGATTAAGGCTTTCGGGTCCGCTGAGCATCCGCATGATCAGCCAATCGCCATCGGCCCGCTCGTAATCGCGATCTTCGACCTCTTCCATGATACGGCCCGTCTGCCCAAAGTCTTCCGGCGGTTCACACCCCGCCATGAGCAGCGCGGCGGCGGCCAGTAGCGTCCAACAGTAGGTCATCGGGGTGATACGCATTGGTCTCTCCATGCAATCAGTTCTCGCTTTCTCGCCCATTTGCCATTTGAAACACGCAAGCCCCCGGCCAGCCGCCAGCGGACTAAGGCGCGAATCGTTCCCTATCGTACCACACTGGGACTTCGAACAAGAAAACGCCGTTGTGCATCCTGACAGTGGTCTGCTCAGTACTAAACGTCCACGACGCGCCAAAGGGTTTACGAATGCCAGCGCGTCCTTTCGCCTATCAACACGCTGACCATCTCTATTACGGCTATGCCTTCTCCGGCGGCTCGGGGCGCACCGTGAGCACGGGCTTGGTGGAGCGGCGCACGACGCGTTCCGCCACCCCGCCGAAAAGCACCTTCACCAAACCGCCACGGCCATGCGTAGGGATGACCACGAGATCAACGGAAGCCGTCTCCACGGCCCGGCAAATCTCGCGCCACGGTGTGCCCACACTGACTTGCAGTTCCACGGGGACATCGCCTCCGATCTCATCTCGCATCTGTTGCAGGGCCTCCCGTGCGTACTCTTCGATATCGGCTTGGGCGGGAGCCGATTCCTCCAGCATGAATTCGGGCAGCAGAACAGGCATCTCCGCCGCGTGGAAAAGGACCAGACCGGAATTGAGTTCATGGCACAGGGATACGGCGTACGGCAGGATGCTCTTGGAGAAGTCGGAGAAATCCGTCGGAAACATGATTCGATCGATGCGAACCGGCGGGGTTATCTCTCCAGTGAGTTCGTCCTCTGGCGGACACACGCTGAGAACGGGAACCGGTGATTCTCGGACGATCTGATCGCACACGCTCCCGAACACGAAGCGGTCGAATCCGGAGTGCCCGTGCGTCGCCACAATCACCAAATCGCACTCCAGTTCCGCCGCAAGCCGCTTGATTTCGCTCACCGGCCGCCCCTCAGCGACTTGGTATTCGGCCTGCACTCCCTCCGTCTTGCATTCCTCCATGAGCGCCTTCAGGCGCTGCTCGGCCTCGGCCCTTGCGCGGTCAACGTCATGGCGCTTGGCGTCCTTCTTGATCGACGCGGAGGGCGCGTCATCCAACACGCGGACGTCAAGAACATGCACAAGCCGCAGGCTGCCCTCGTACGTCTGGGCAAGGGCGATCGCATACCGCATGGCGTTCGCCGCATAATCCGAGAAATCGGTGGGAACAAGGATCCGGCTGTTTCGAAACATGACGCATCTCCTCCAATGGTAAAAGCTCCTGACTCAAGACGGCCCGTGCACAAGCGGCTTACTCTCATGCCTCGGTGAAATATATTGCTTGACTATCGCGTCTTTTCAAGGCACACTAACAGCGTTATGGCTAGGGGGCGCATCTGCCCCTCACCAGCGAGAATAGGGGGCGCCGCATGACCACCCTCTAACACTACCAAACGGAAGGAGAATTCGCTATGACAAATGATGAACCGGGCATTGGCCCCGAAGGCATGGCACCTGAAAGCCTGACGCCGGACAGCGGTGCGCCCATTGACAAGGATGCGCGCCTGTGGGCGATGTTGTGTCATCTAAGCGCGCTGCTGGTTTTCACGTGCATCCCCTTCGCTAACCTGATAGCGCCCCTCATTATCTGGATGGTGAAACGCGAAACCCATCCCTTTGTCGATGATCAGGGCAAGGAAGCCGTCAACTTCCAAATCCTGCTCTCCATCATCGGGGTTGTGGTTGGGCTATCCATGTTCGTTGGCATCGGGGTGTTCCTGTATCCCATCCTTATAATCGTGCTCCTTGTGTTCGCAATCCTCGCGGGCGTCAAGGCGAACAACGGTGAATACTACCGGTACCCCTTCAACTGGCGTCTCATCAAGTAACCGCCCCACGCGAATAGACGGCCCCAAGCGGACGCTCCATCCGCTTGGGGCCGTTTTGCATCATCTCGCTGTATGGGCCGGCTTACTACTCGCCCGCGGACTTCTTCTTCTCGTACGCGGCGATCAGTTCTTGCGCGATGTGTTCCGGCACTTCCTCATAGTGATCAAACTGGAGCGTGTGACTGCCCCGGCCGCCCGTCATGCTCCTCAGCTCGGTGGAGTACCGAAGCACTTCGGCTTCAGGCGCAAGGGCGCGAATACGCTGCCGTCCGCCGCCCACGGGCTCCATACCCAACACGCGGCCCCGCTTGCTGCTCAAGTCGCCGTTGATGTCGCCCATGTATTCCTCCGGCACCGTGACCTCAATCTGAACGATGGGTTCCAGGATGCACGGATTCGCCTCGCGGACCCCCTTCTGAATGGCGATGGACGCCGCGATCTTGAACGCCATCTCCGAGGAATCCACATCGTGGTAGGAGCCATAATACAATTCCACGACAACGTCGACCACCGGATAACCCGCGACCACGCCTTTTTCGAGCGCGTCCTGACATCCCTTGTCCACATGGGGAATGAACTGACGGGGCACGACGCCACCGGCAATGCTGTCCACGAACTCGTACCCAGCGCCGCGATCATTGGGCGATAGCCGCAACCATACGTCGCCATACTGACCATGGCCGCCGGATTGCTTCTTGTGCTTGCCTTGGACCTCCGCCTTGCCACGGATCGTTTCCTTGAACGCCACACGCGGCGTGCGCGTCTCGGCTTCCACATTGAATTTGCGTTTCAGCCGGTTCAAGAGGATCTCCAACTGCAAGTCCCCCATCCCCCGGATAACGTGTTCGTTCGTCGAGGGATCCCGGTAATGCGTGAACGTGGGATCCTCCTCGGCCAACCGGTTGAGGCCCTCGCCAATCTTGTCCTCGTCGCCTTTCGATTTCGCGGATATCGCCAGCTTCACCATCGATTCGGGCAGTTTGATTTCGGGCAACCGCAAATCCTGCCCCGGCGCGGCAATCGTATCCCCAAAGGCTGTGTTCTTCAACTTGGTCATGGCGGCAAGAGCGCCGGGCCCCACCTCATCCACGGCAACCTGTTCCTTCCCGCACATGAGGTGCAGCTTGCCGGCGCGCTCTTTCGCGCCCCGCGTGACGTTCAGAAACTCACTATCGGATTTGAGCGTGCCGCTCAACACACGGAAATAGGTAAGCTGACCCACATAGGGGTCGATGACCGTACGGAACACTTGGCCCAGGAACGGTGCGTCCGGATCCGCCTTTACGTCCACCTCCTCCCCGGAGGCGTTGTGCGCTGTCACCTTACGATCCAGAGGCGAAGGAAAGACGTCCACGATCTCGTCAAGCAATTCGTCGATGCCGATGTCCTTCTCCACGCTGCCCGCGAAAATCGGGACCACCTTGCCGTTCTCAAGCCCTTCCTGCAAACCCCGGGTGAATTCCTCTTCGGTCAATTCGCCCGTTTCCAAATACTTCTCAAGCAACTCGTCGTTGGATTCCGCAACCACCTCCGCCATGCTTTCCTTGAGGCTGGTCACCTGATCGGCCACGGCGGGATCATTACCCTTGAGAACATTGACAACCTTCTCCAGCTTCTCGCCCTCGCCAATGGGAAGCACGAAGGGCACGCATTGGGGACCATAGATGTCCTGTAAACTCGAGACGACTTCATCAAAATTGGTGTGTTCGCGATCCAATTTATTGACGAAGAAGGCCTTGGGCGTGTTGTGCTCGGCCGCGTAATTGTAGGCGAGATCGGTTCCCACCTGCGGACCCGTGGCGGCGTCCACCATGATGATCACCCCATCCAACACCGGCATGCTGGCCGCGATTTCTCCCTGAAAATCCACATAGCCGGGATGATCCACGAGATGGATGCGCGTCCCCTTCCAGTCGAAATGCATCAGCTTCATGCAAATGGTCTGCTGGCGCTCCTTCTCCTCTTCCAGATAGTCCCCCACCGTGTTCTTGTCCTCGATGCGGCCAACGCGGGACGTCTTGCCCACCTTGTGCAACACATGCTCGATCAGCATGGTCTTGCCCGTCCCGCTATGGCCCACCACACCCACGTTGCGCAACTTCGCCCTATCCGTCTTGCTCATAAAGGTCTCCTCCACATGTGGCCATCCCGCGTCCGGCTGCCGGCCGCGAGGTTCATCCCCAATCACCGGGTGCGCCGCACCCCATGGAAAACATCCCCCCTTACCGGGACAAAAGGAACCCGTCCGGCGCCCCGGCAAGCCGGGGTAATGCGGCATTCCCCGCCCCGGACGCAGCATGCTCCCCCATTCAAAAGGGCCATGGGAATGTGATCGCGCGCCGCCGTGATGGCTTCCGGCGACTGGGGTCCATTGAGATGATTGACTCTAGACGCCCGGCAGTATACTACGGCATGAGGCCGCTCTCAACTTGACACGCCGTCACCCAAATCGTCTCATAAGGTTGTAGGTGTGGGGTTGTGTTTGGGCCGGCGCCTGATTATCGGGCCAAAACGGTCCGTTAGGACACGGTGATCTGGCTGCGGCCGGGCCGCGTCAGCGGTTCTCGAATGTGTACGAGCCATCCTTGTCAAAGCGCCCCTCAAACACTTCACCGCCGGCCTCGATCGTCAGGACTCCTTCACGCCACCCCAGCTCAATTGGGCTAGGATTAGGGCTCTCCGGTGCGGTGGCATAAAGGTCCAGCCGCTCGCCCCACTCGACTGCCCTGCCGTCACGGGCCACATGGGGCAGATCGTGTTCGTGATTGAAGGTGAGCGCCAAGGTCTTGCCATCGCTCCCCGTGAATTCGACTGCGCCTTCACCCACAGCGTCAGCATCCAGCCTACTCTGTTCCAAGACGGCCTCGCGAAACTCCTCGAAACTGTCGTGCTCACCGGCCTCGCCGACCTCCATGGCGAAGCCTCCGTACGTCTGACCCTCAAT
>SKRY01000435.1 GCA_007118235.1 Candidatus Hydrogenedentota bacterium
TCGACTGTGAGCGAAAGCGATGAGGAGAAACCGGGGGTTATTCTGGATTACGACGCGGAAGGGAATCTGATTTCCTTGGAAATCTTGGATGCGTCCCGTCGAGTCTCGGACACCCGGAAAATTGAGTTTCAGGCCCTCCCATAACCTTGGTGGAGTTGCGAAGCGCTGTTGCGTAATGCCGCGCGGCGGGGTAAGATAGGCCTATTATGACGCATCCCGTAGAGCTATTGGACACCACGCTGCGCGACGGGTCCTACACCATCGATTTTCAGTTCACGGCCGAGGACACGGCCCTGATCGCCTCCGCCTTGGAATCGGCGGGGATTCGCGTGATCGAGTTGGGCCACGGCCTCGGCTTGGGCGCGGCGCGCGCGGGCAAGGGCGACCAGGCCTCGACGGATGAGGCGTACTTGCGCGCGGCCGCGGACGTGCTCAAAGAGGCGCGGTTCGGCGTGTTCTTCATCCCCGGCGTGGGCACGGAGGACGACCTCCGGCTGGGCGCGGATTGCGGGCTTCATTTCGTGCGCATCGGCACGAACATCACCGAGCTTGACGAGGCGGAACCCTATATCGCCCTGGCCAAGAAGCTTGGCCTGACCGTGTCCTCCAACCTGATGAAATCCTACGCCGTACCACCGGCCGAATTCGGCGCGCGGGCGCGGCAAGCCGCGGATTATGGCGCGGATGTCCTCTGTCTGGTGGACTCCGCCGGCGGCATGCTGCCCGAGGACGTGAAGGCGTACCTCGCCGCGGCTCAGGAGCGGACGGACATCCGCCTCGGCTTTCACGGCCACGACAACCTGTGCATGGCCATCGCCAACAGCCTCACCGCCATGGAACACGGGGCCACCATTGTGGATGCCTCCTTGCAGGGTATGGGCCGCTCGGAGGGCAACGCCGTGACGGAGGTCTTGGCGGCTATGATGCAGAAGCGCGGGCTGCTGCCGGAGGCCGATATCAACGCGTTGCTCGACGTGGGCGAGGCCTACATCCGGCCGCTGCTCCATCAGACCGGGCGCTCCGCCATTGGCGTGACGACGGGGCGCGCGAAGTTTCACTCCTCGTTTCTCGGCCGGGTGACCCGCGCCGCGGTCGAGGCGGGCATCGATGTGCGTGAACTCATACTGCGTTTGGGCGCCCGCGATCAGATCAACGCCCCGGAAGAGCTGGTGCAGGAGATCGCGGCCGAGATCGCGGCGGAGGGTCCCCGGGGAGCCGTCCGGGTCGACATCGCCGCCACGGGCCGCGCCGTTCCCGAGGACTTCCTGGGCCAAGTCCGGGAGCGCGCCCTGGAACTGCGTGAGAAGAGCCGCAAGTACGCCCAAGATTCCGTCTTTAACGTCGTCGTCAGTCCGCACCAACTCACGTGCGTCTCCCCCTTCGTGGACACCAATTACGGCTGCGCGATGTCCAACATCATGCTGGCGGAACCGGATCGGCTCGACGAGGTGTTGGAAACCATCGACGGGCTGGTGGATTATGTCCTTCTGGATCCCGGCGGCCGGCCCGCGCCCACGGAGGCGCTGAAAAGCACGGTCCTGCTCACTTATCTCGACCACGAAATGTGGGCCCGCACCACCTGCGCCCAGATCACGTTTCTTCTTGGCGGTCAACTTTATGGCCGGCGGCTGGCGATAACGGGTTCGCCTCCCCTCGTACTACGCGCGGCCGGCGATTTCGTGGAGGCCGGCGCCCACGTCGCCCTGGATAGCGATGCGGCGCCGGACGCCTCCATCCCCGGCGCGGAACGGATGCCTTTGGAAGAAGCGGTCCGCACGGCCGAGGCCGTCATCTCCCTCTCCCCCAGAAAACCAGCCATCACCGCCGATCACGTCTCAGAGATGGAGCACGCCACACTGCTCTACGATGGCGGCATCGGCTCGCTGCACCCCGAGGCCGTGCCCGCCGCGGAAGCCCGGGGCATCCGGGTGGTGCGCGTGGACATGCGGCCCAGCCTCGCCGCCACGGCGCTGGAACGCATCGCCATGAAACGCCTTGTCGACACCCACATGGGCCGGGCCAACTGGAACGGCGTGGACGTGGTTGCAGGGGGACTCATCGGCCGCGAGGGGGACGTCATCGTGGACAGCATCAGCCGGCCCTCCCGCGTCATCGGCATCGCGGACGGCAAAGGGGCCATCGTCCGGCCCGATCCCGCCGACGAGCGCGTCTACCGCGTGCGCCAGGCCATCGCTTCCCACGCCCTCGCCCGCACGAAGCCCGGCGACGGCTGAGGGGGCATCGAGCGGCTTGGCGGTGAGTGTCCCCTCACCCCTCATCCAGTGTTTCGCCCAACAAGGGCGGGTCGCTGGAACTGAGGACAAACACGGCTTCCTCGGCGAGGAGGTTGGGCCAGAGCTTGGTGGTGGAGGTGGCGCCGCGGGGATTGAGGTAAAGGGTGTTTTCGATGGCGGTATTGTGGGTGCGGCAGAACTCGAGGAAGTCGTTAATCGAGATGTAGTTGCGGTTCGGGTTCATGTGCCATTCGTAGGGCAACGTACGGGTGACGGGCGCCTTGCCTTGAGCAAGCACCTTCGCGCGCACTTTCCAGTATCCGAAGTTGGGGATACTCACGATACATCGCTTACCCACGCGAAGCATCTCGGTCAAGACCAATTGGGGTTTGCGGATGACTTGCAGGGTCATGCTGAGGATGACGTAATCGTAGCTATTGTCCGGCAGGGCCGTGAGCCCCTTGTCCACGTCCGCCTGCACGACGGGAATGCCCCGGCGCACACACGAGATGACGTTGCCCTGGGATAGCTCCAGCCCCATGCCGTCCACGTGCTTCTGCGACATCAGCTTGTGCAGCAACTCCCCATCTCCGCACCCGATATCGAGCACGCGGCTTTCCTCATCCACGAGGTCCACGATCATGTCGTAATCCACGCGGTGGTTCTCGTAGATGCTCCGGGTGTGCACGGATGGCGGACCGGGATCGGCCTCGGAATCCATACGCTCCGGCTGGTATGGCGTGCGCACCTTGTCGGGATGCATCGCGTGTTCGAGAAAGCCGCTCACCAGTTTGCTCATCACGCCGACTTCGAGCAGGAAAGCGTCGTGGCCGTAGTCGGACTGCACACTGCAATACGTGACATCGCCCTCCTTACGCATCAGGGCGTAGACCATCTGCTCGGATTGGTAGGGGGGGTACAGCCAGTCCGAGGAGTACGACAGGATCATCGTCTTGCTCTCGACCCCGGCCATGGCCTCGTCGATGGAGTCGCTAGCCGCTGTAATATCGAAGTAATCAATGGCCTTGGTGATGTAGAGATAACTGTTGGCGTCGAAGCGGTTGACGAACTGCTCGCCCTGGTAGTCCA
>SKRY01000421.1 GCA_007118235.1 Candidatus Hydrogenedentota bacterium
CTGTTTTGCGTGCTGGCCGCGATAGCCGCCGCCGAGGAGGAAGGCCGCGCCAACCTGCGGGATTGCCTTGAACAGATTCACGCCAAGATGATCCGGCGGCACGGCCATGTTTTCGGCGAACATGAGGCGGCGAGCCCGGAAGACGCGGTCCATGTGTGGAACAGCATCAAGGCCGAGGAGAAACGCGAACGGGAGAACCGGGATGCGTGAGGCCACGCGGCTTCGAGCAGCGGAAGGCGGATAGGAGACCCATGCTCAAGAGAATGTAATGTGTCCCAAATCCGCCGCCCCCCGCGCCAAAGGGATCCAATCAGTGATCAGAAGCTTCCTCGGCCCCATGCCCGTGGCCGCTGCCGGCGATGGCTTCATGGATACCTCTTACGTAGTGAATGAACTCGACATACCTTTCCACGAACGCTCGGCCCTCATCGACACTTTCGTCCTTCCGGGCTTGCGCCTCGGCCGCTTCGGCGAAACGCTCACGAATCCCCTCTTCCACCGCGGTGGCGATCTCCGAGGAGAACGCATCCACGCTCCCGGTCTCCAACGCCGCGTCACTCTTTTCAACCACCGGATGGACCTCAGTACCGGCTGGTTTGAGACCGGTGAAGGGAGCGCCTTCGCTGGCGCGATGATGACGAACCAGCGTCTCAAAGAAATGCTTATCCGCCACCTCACGCGCTTCGCCGCCGTGTTCGCGGACACGAAGCGTCGTTGCGAATAGTTCGCGAATCTCTTCCTCGTTTTCCTCGGGAATCCACTTCAACACGGGCGTCACCTCGCCCTCCTCAAGAGCCGCTTTGGCCTCGGTTACCACCGGACCGTCCACTGCATCGCAATGAGCCCCCACGGGCCCGGAAGCAAGCAATATGAATAACGCCAAGGCCCCTCCAAGGGCGGCTGGAACTGTAGGATTTACACTCATGTCTCATCTTCCTTTTCATAGGTTCGAGGGGAGAATTATCCGGCATGGCGTGACCCCAAGCATTGTCCCCCCTCTTTCGACTGTGACTATTTGCAACAGCGAACGTTGTGCAGCAGTATTATATTCCTGAGCTATTGTTCTGCATGAGGGAAGGCAAGCGCGTGGCGCAGACCGCCAGAAGATTTCCACGCGCCGCCGGATTCGGATACAATATCCCTCCTAGTCGACGCACTGCCGGTTTTCAACATCCACATAGCGCCAGGCGCGGCCGGAGAACGTGGGAATAATGGGGTTCAGCCAACAACGGAAATAGAGACATGGCGCGATTCAGATTGACCCGGACGGTGCTTCTCGGGGCGGCGGTGCTTGCTGTCATCGCGGTGGCGGGGCCGTGGGCGATGTTGCGTGAGGCTCCGCATTATTCGGTCGAGGAAGTACACGCGAAACTGGAGGCGGACGAGGACCTGGTCTTGGTGGACGTTCGCACCGAACCGGAGTACGCGGGCGCCTTGGGGACCCTTCCCGGCGCCAAGCTCATCCCGCTTAACGAACTCGAGGAGCGGATGGGCGAATTGGAAGCCCACCGCGGCCGCGAGATTGTGCTGGTGTGCCGCACGCAAAACCGGAGCCGGGCGGCGGCCGCCTTGCTCAGGCGCCATGGGTTCCGGAACCTGGCCGTCATGGACGGCGGCATGAAGGCGTGGCGCGCGATGGAAGAGCAGGAGTAAGGGGGACCGATAGGGAGATACGGGACATGGAGCCACAAAGCTATTTCGTGGGCTGGGGGACGTTGGCCCTCATCAACGCGGGTCTCGCGCAAGGCAAGAATCGCAGCGGTTTGAATTGGTTCTTGCTCTCGCTGTTGTTGGGGCCCTTCGCCACCTTTGGGCTCGTGGCGTTCTGCGATACCTTGCCGCCCAGCCAGGGAGATGGTCTCCCTTGAGGGACCGTTATACCCCAATCGCCGGGTAAGGACGCTACTCCAGGGAACAACATCCCCCTTATTCCCCTTCAAAGAGGGAATACTTCGTACCCCCGCCTTCCAGGTGGCTTTTTTGCCGGCAAGATGCCGGCGTTACGATTCCCCCTTGGAAGGGGGTGGCCCGCAGGGCCGGGGGATGTAAACGCCCAGCACACCACCTTAACCGGCGAGGGAAGGTTACAGGATCCGGCTTACGGCCTCATCACTAATCTCATGGTACGTCCGCCCGGAACCATCGAGCCGTTTCTTGAAAGCCGCCCGCTCTTCCTCCGACGGAAACTCAAAGCCAATCAATGCCCGCCCCACTTGTTCGCCAGTGAACACGTAATTGAAGTAACAGATGTTGGCCCCGTCCGAGACCGTTTGCAGGAAATCGTACAAGGCCCCGGCCCGTTCGGGGAACTCCAGCTTGATGAAGTAGGGGAGCTGAAAGAGATGGGGTTCGTAATGGATGATGCGGAACTCCACGTCTTCTTCCCCGGTCACGATCTCGTGCTCGACGCCATGTCCCGTTAGGGTGCGTTCCAGCAATTCAAGCTGCGCGGGGGCCGCCTCGACGCCCAGCACGGGCCATGCCTCATCGGGATGGGTCTTGCCGTACTGAAATTCGACGATGTTGATGCCTTTGAGATAGGTCTGAAGCAGATCAAGCAGCGCCCCTTGGCGTTCGTGGATGTGAAAGCGGTAATACCGCCGCCGGGCCATGCCGATGCCGGCGTGCTGAGCCACCCACGCCAACTGGCCAAAGTCCATGTTCGCCCCGCACACGATGGCCAGCGCCTTCTTCCCGGCCCACTGCTTCTCCTGCTTCAGCAGCCCGGCCAGCCCCATCGCGCCGGAAGGCTCCGGGATGCACCGCCGCTGCTCCCACAACACCTGGATCGCCGCGCACACCTCTGAGTTGGTCACGGTGATGAATTCGTCGATGAGTTCCGCGCAAAGGGGATACGTAAGGCTGCCCGCCCGCTTGACCGCCGTGCCGTCGCAAAAAACATCCACGTAGTCCAGCGTCACCGGTTCCCCCGCCTTGACCGCCGCCGCCATGGAGGCTTGGTCCACGCCTTCCACGCCGACGATGTGGATCTTCGGGTAATACCGGCGCAACCAACAGGCCACCGCCGCCGCCATGCCGCCGCCGCCGATCTGAAGGTAGGCCACATCGAATGGCCCCTCGCCGGACATGACGATCTCGTCGGCCAAGGTGCCCTGGCCGCCCATGGTGGCGTAGTCGTTGTAGGGATGGATTAGGACGCGCTCCTCGTCCTCGCACAAGGATTGCGCCAGGACCTGGGCCTCGTCATAGCGATCGCCATGGACGATAACCCGGACGCGCCCCGCTCCGTGAAGGCGCACCGCCTCCTGTTTCATGCGCGGCGTCGCCGTCGGCATGACGATGACCGCGTCGATGCC
>SKRY01000422.1 GCA_007118235.1 Candidatus Hydrogenedentota bacterium
CGGTTTCCGCCTCGGCGCGGAACGCCTTCGCCGTGTGGGAGGCCACGCGTTCGATGGCGTCCGCGATGGCGTCGAACCGGCTCGGCTCGATGCTGCGGAGGGTGCCCTCCATGACGGCGGTGTCCGGGATGACGTTGGTCGAGCACCCCCCGTGAATCGAGCCGATGGTGACCACGCCGGCCTCGCAGGGGTCCAGTTCGCGGCTTACAATGGCTTGCAGCGCCGTGGTGATGTGCGCCGCCACGAGAATGGGGTCCACTCCGTCGTGCGGCGCCGCGCCGTGGCACCCCTTGCCGCGCACGGTGATGCGGAAACAGTTCGCCGAGGCCATCATCCAACCCGGCCGCAGCGCGATGCGTCCCAGGGGCAAGCTGGGCCATCCATGTAGCGCGAACGCGGCGTCCACGCCGTCGAGCACCCCTTCTTCCACAATGAGCCGGCCCCCGGCGGCGAGTTCCTCGGCTGGTTGAAAGACGCATTTCACGGTTCCGTGCAAGCGATCCCGGTTTTCCATGAGCGTATGGATGGCCCCGCACAAGCACGCGCTGTGTCCGTCGTGTCCGCAGGCGTGCATCCGTTCGGGAATCGTGGATGCATAGGGCAGGCCGGTCTGCTCTTGGATCTCCAGGGCGTCTATGTCCGCCCGCAGCAACACGGTGGGACCCGGCTGGGCGCCCTCCACCGTGACCACAATCCCGGTCCCTCCGGCGTGGCCACGCGTGTACGGCGCGCCCAAATCGTCCAGAAAACGCGCGATCCGGTCCGCAGTCCAGTGTTCTTCAAAGCGTATCTCGGGATGGGCGTGCAATTCGTGGCGCAGTTCAACGAGTTTGGGCAGGATCGAGTCTAGGGCTGGCTTCAGTTCTGCTTGCATGCAACACCTCTATCATGAACGCGTGATCGATTTCGCGGGGGCCATGAGTCGCTGACGGAAGCTTAGCATGGCGCCGTCCCGGGGCGCCAGCGCGCGTTTGGCGGCGGGGGCGGCGTTTGCTATAATTGGCTCGCTTTCCCTAGATCCGCACACAATCGAGGCAAATTCCGGCTGGGGCCGTGTGTCCCGGCGGGCCTTGATGAGTCAACTCGCAACCGAGAAATGACACACCACACCATGGAACAACTCTACATAACGCAAGAAGGGCTGGACAAGCTTAAGGCCGAACTGCAGGAGTGCCGCCAGCAGACCCAAAAGGTGGCCAATGCGATTGAGCACGCCCGGAGTTTTGGGGATCTCAAGGAAAACGCGGAGTACCATGCCGCGAAGGAACAGCAGGCGATGCTGCAAGCCCGCATCCGCGATCTGGAGGACAAGGTGTCTCGCTCGGTGCTCTTGGAGGAGACGGAGGTCGACGCCAGCAAGGCGTACGTGGGGGCCAAGGTGCGGGTGCTGAACAAGAAGACGCGGAAAGAGATCGAGTATGTGTTGGTGAGCGCCGTGGAGGCGGACATCGCCAATGGAAAGATCTCCGTCCGGTCGCCCGTCGGGCAGGCGTTATTGGGGAAGAGTGCAGGGGAAACCGTCATGGCGGAGGTTCCCGCGGGCACGATGGAACTTGAAATACTCGATATCTCGCGGTAGCCGCGCTCCCTTTCCCGGCCAATTTGCTGTTGCTCCGGATCCGCCCGGGGTCAAAAGGGGAAAGTCGTTGCGCTTTTCTGGGGGTAGGCGGCGGGTGGAACCGTCTTGTACCCGGTTTTTCTGGCGTCTGCCGCAGCCCCGAAAGACGGAGGCGCACACCAACAAACACGCTAACACCAGCCTCAGCGAGGATCCATGCCAAAACGAACGGATATTCATAAGATTCTGCTTATCGGGTCGGGCCCAATCGTCATTGGCCAGGCCTGCGAATTCGATTATTCAGGAGCCCAAGCCTGCAAGGCCTTGAAGGAAGAAGGCTATGAGGTGGTGCTGGTCAACAGCAATCCCGCCACGATCATGACCGACCCCGACATGGCCGACCGCACCTATGTGGAGCCGCTGAACCCGGAAACCATCGAACGGATCATCAAGCGGGAACGGCCCGACGCCCTTCTTCCGACCGTTGGCGGCCAGACGGGGCTCAATCTAGGCAAGGATCTCGCCGAGAGCGGCGTGTTGGCGGAATATGGTTGCGAACTCATCGGCGCCCGGCTGGACGCGATACAAAAGGCCGAGGACCGCGGGCGGTTCAAGAACGCCATGATTTCCATCGGACTGGACGTGCCGGAGAGCGAGGTTGTGGGGAGCCTTGACGAGGCGCGGGAGCTTGGCGCGCGGCTGAACTACAAGGCCATCGTGCGCCCCGCTTACACGCTGGGCGGTTCCGGGGCGGGGGTTTCGTTTAACAAGGAAGAGTTCGAACATATTGTTGAATGGGGGCTCGATGTCAGCCCTGTTCACGAGGTCCTGGTCGAGGAATCGGTGCTGGGCTGGAAAGAGTTCGAGCTTGAGCTGATGCGCGACATCAACGACAATGTCGTCGTCATTTGCTCCATCGAAAACTTTGACCCCATGGGGGTTCACACGGGCGATAGCATCACGGTTGCGCCCGCACAGACGCTCACGGACAAGGAATACCAGGAGATGCGCGATGCGGCCATCGCCGTCATCCGCGAGATTGGGGTGGACACAGGGGGCTCCAACATCCAGTTCGCCGTCGAACCTGGCACTGGGCGCATGGTGGTCATTGAAATGAACCCGCGCGTCTCGCGCAGTTCGGCGCTGGCCTCAAAGGCCACGGGTTTCCCCATTGCGAAGATCGCCGCGAAACTGGCCGCCGGATACCACCTCGACGAGATCCCCAACGACATCACCAGACTCACGCCGGCATGCTTTGAGCCCACCATCGACTACGTGGTGACCAAGATTCCCCGGTGGGCCTTTGAGAAGTTCCCAGGCGCCGATGAAGAACTCACCGTCCAGATGAAAAGCGTGGGCGAGGCCATGAGTATTGGCCGCACCTTCAAGGAATCCTTGCAAAAAGGGCTTCGTTCGCTCGAAATTGGCCGGTACGGCCTGGGGGCGGATGGAAAGGACAAGCCCATGCAAGGCAAGCCCGGCACGGCCGAGGAGAAGGAGGCGCTCATGCGCTACATCCGCACGCCACGGCCGGATCGCTTGCTGCGCATCGCTCAGGCCTTCCGGGAGGGCATGACTGTCGAGGACATTCATGAGGCGACGTGGATTGACCCCTGGTTTCTCCGGAACATCCGCGACCTGCTTAACGAGGAGCGCGAGATCCGCGATGGCGATCCGGACGACTTCGAGATGGTGTTGCGGGCTAAGACGCTGGGGTATTCCGATCATCAATTGGGCTACCTCTGGAACATGA
>SKRY01000114.1 GCA_007118235.1 Candidatus Hydrogenedentota bacterium
GATATTCCGATACCCGGCCCCGGGACGTGTTGAAGCGCCAAGGTGGCTATTCCTCGCTGGGAATCCGGCCCTCGTGGTCGGTTTTCGTAACGAACACGTTCGAAGTATCCTGCGACGGGAACTTCATGCCGGTCAACACGAAGCCTCCGTCAGGCGTCTCCTTAAGTGAAAGGGGCCATCCGTCCAAGGGACGGCTCCATTCCTCGAACCCTTGGGCGTCCGTCTTGAGTAAATATCCAGCGAAGGTATCGACAGCTCCCACAGCAACAAGGAACCCACCGTCGGCGGTTTGCTCCACGGATAGAGCCGTACTGGCCCCAAATTGCGGGTGAAATCGAACCCAGGTGGGATCACCCGCCTTCCCCCCCATCTTCGTCTCACCCTGTTCATCCGTCTTTACCAAGACGGTTGTCGGGGTTGGAGGGCCGCCTTGCTTTTGCTCCGGCTCCCCTTTGTTGTGCTTATAACCATTATTGTTTCCCGGAGTATCCAGGGAGGCCGCGAGATTTTCCGCCCCGGCCAGGATAAAGCCACCGTCTTCGGTTTGCCTAACTGAAAAGGCGCTCGTATCCTGACTTATGTTCATGCCCCGAGACCATTCGCGGTCGCCTCCTCCATCAAGTTTCTGGAGATACATAACCGCTGCCGCGCCACCGGGATCGTTTAGGCGTGTGGTGGCCAGGATGTATCCGCCATCACTCGTATTCTCCAGAGACACCGGGGTAAGCCGTTCGACGGCGAACCCAGCGCCCCACGTGAGGACATCGTCGAGTGTTGTATCCCAGCGGAAAGCGCCCGTTTCATCGGTCTTGACGACATAGGGCAAATCTCCGCTCCCGTTGAGCCCATCATTAGCATTGTTTCCGTTTCCATTGTCAGTGAGCTTGGCGTCTCCTGTACTAAAAAAGCCAGGAATTACCGCTCCGGAGAAAACGTATCCGTCGTCGGCGGCTAACTGAACCGACACGGGAAAGAACCCCTCCGCGCTCTGTGTGACCTCCATTTCTACATCTCGTTCTCCGTCTTCGTCGAGGCGGAAGAAGGTCATGGGAGTTACACCGTCGCCTCCCGCAAAGACGAAGCCATCGCCGTCCTGCCGTTCGACCACTGAAGTTACTAATTCTAGTGGCCGCTCGAACGCAATGGTATTCCCCAACGCGCCGCCGCGATCCAATTCTCGCAGCACCACGTTGACGCTTAATGGCCCTGGCGTCCCTCCTATCGAGAGTGCTAAAACAGCAAATCCATCATCCGTATTAATCACGGACGTGGGTATATCTCTCTCGTTATCCGAACCGAACTCGCGGGTCCAGTTCTCCATGGCCGTGATGTAGTCTTGCTCGGTGACGCTGTCCTCGCGTCCTTCGTGATCGGTGACGGTAAGGGTTACGTCAAACTCGCCGGCTTCCTCGTAAGTGTGCAGGGGATTCTCCTCGGAACTCGTCTCGCCGTCCCCGAACTCCCAATGCCAGGACTCAATCGCCGTGTCCCCGGCAAGGGACTCGTCCGAGAACGCTACCAGCGTCCCCCAGCCGGCTTTTCGGGGATCCGCTGAAAACGCCGCCTCGGGTCCTGGTGGCGGCTCTTCAACAGTGATCTGGGTCTCGGCCTGATCGTTGTTGTCGGCGGAGTCATAGACCGTCAGACTTACCGTGTACGAGCCCGGTTCGGAGTAGGTATGGGTGGGATGTTGCGCTTCGCTGCCGTTCCCATCGCCAAATTGCCACTCCCAGGCCGCCATGGGGTTGTCTCCGGCTTGTGACTGGTCGGTAAAGCTCACCTCCAGCGGCGCCGGACCGGAGGGCGGATCCGCGGAAAACGCGGCCTCGGGCTCTTCGTAATCGATTTCCTCAAAAACAGCGGTGATTGTCGCCACGCGCATGCCAGGGGTAGTAAAGGTGGCCTGAGGATTCGACCCAGTCAAGTCTCCTTCCCAGCGCACGAATTCCCAGCCGCCGGCGGGATTGGCGTTCAATTCGATGGTGGTGTTGGGTGGATAATCTCCCCCGCCCAGTTGCGAACTCGGCCCGGGATCGGTTTCCACCGTTCCCTCGCCATCTACCTCGATTTCTAGACAGCCTGTCATCAGCGGCATCGCCAAAACCGCCGCAATAACCGCCGTTGCACGACTCCACGCGTGTTGAGGTGTCATGGTGTTTCCTCCTTGGTTTGATTGTGGCTGTCCCCTTTAGCAGTCAAGGGGGTGTCCTGGCCGGGGCCTTAGGCGCAAGCCCGCCTTTACCTTCCTCTACTCCTTAGTGCGAAATTCTGGGCCGTTTTGGCTCAACAAATTTTATGGACATTCTTTTGGGCTAGCCGAAAACCATTCATGTTTTGCTTATAGCGGAAAATATATAATATGTTGACACGCATGGGGCGAGGCCATCGCACACGTCAGCGAGACAGCCGGTGGGGTGGTGCTAGAAAAACGATGCGGACAGAGTGCAGTCGCCTCGGACGGTTGTGTGTGGACCAGAGGCATTTGATAAGTGATTGTGTAACCGTCTCCCCTGGTGCGGTGGAAAGAGGGTGAAGCGGTGGTGTGGTTTTGGGGGGAAATGGGGAATATGCCGGGTGGCCACGGTTGTATTGCTTAGTGAGCTGACCATGTTACACAATATTTTGGCGCTACAATGAGCGCGCGGTGCTCCCGGCGGCGCGGGGCTGACCGGGACAGCGTCTGGCGGGGGGGGCGGACCCAGCGGATCGGGAGAGTACGGGGTCCTGCCTGGACCGCGAAGCCCTGCGGGGCGTGAACGCGGGAGGGCGAAGGCGTATGGAGGATGTGACGCGGTTCCTCAACGAAGCCGCCGGTGCCGCCGGACAAACGGCAGCGGCGGAGTTATTGCCGCAGATCTACACCGAGCTGCGCCAGTTGGCGGCGCACCGGCTGGCGCAAGAGCGGCCGGGGCAAACGCTGCAACCCACGGCGCGGGTGAAGGAGGCGTGGTTGCGGGTGAACGAAACGTGCGCCGGCTGGAACAGCCGGGGCCATTTTTTCGCCGCGGCGGCGGAGGCCATGCGGCGCATCCTGGTGGACGAGGCCCGGCGGCGGAAACGTGTTGTACTTGGATGGCTCCGTTGAGTTTGTGCGCGCGATGGAATGGGACGACATAAACCTGCCGCAAAGCGTGCCGGAATTGGATTTGCGGGAACATCCCGATGACGACCTAGTTTCCGGCGCCGTGCGCAGAGAACTTGAAGAGCGGCGCACGGAGCAATGGCGAGGTCCAGGAATTGGCCCTTAGAAGGGCGATTCGTACCGCCGGCATCTTGCCGGCTCTACTTATTCCCCCTTCGGA
>SKRY01000307.1 GCA_007118235.1 Candidatus Hydrogenedentota bacterium
AAGGGAAAGCCGCCGATGCTCACGCCCCAGAGGAGTACGCCAAGCAGAATGTAAAGGGCGAGCTGTCCCGCCGCTATCGCGAGCAACACAGGTGAAATCATCTCGTTGGGTCTCCCATGCCATCTAACCTAGCACGCCCACTGCTATTTGTCAACTAATTACTAATTCCCCCCTCAGCAGGCGAACGGGCTGCCTATCTCCAAGATCTGATGGCGCCCACCCGCGGTCCAAGTTGCGTTTTGTGCGGTTCTCCGGTACGCTGGGAGTATGGACAGGGACCAAAAGATACTTGTCGTGGTCTTCTTGCTGTTGCTCGGGGTGACGGTGGGGGTATTTGCGTTCTTTGGCGGTGGCGGCCCCATCTACGAAGGAGGCGGCGCGTTCCGCGCGCGGCCGGGAACGGAACGGGAACAAACCCTGCCCATGGTGAGCGAGCACGCATATGAGCACCCTCAAGAAGTGGCGGAGCGGGAGTTCCGCGCCTCGGGGGACGTCGGCGCGCCGAGGCCCAATCCGCCCTCCTTGTCCGAGCAAATCCTTGCGCGAAGTCTGTCCGTCCTCACACCGGAACAGGCCGCCGGCCAATTGCGCGATACCCTGAGCGATCCGCTGGATGGCGAGCAACGCGCCGAGGCGCACGCCGCTCTCGCCAAGCTTCAGCTCAGCGAGGACCTAGGCGAGGCCAGCGAGGCGATCGCGCACTACGAGGCCGCCATCGAACAGGCGGAGTCCTCCTCCCAGCGGGAGGCGTTGGCCCTGCAAGGCGCCCGCTTGTTGTGGGAAGCCGGGGAACCGGAGGCGGCGGAGGCGCTTATTGAGGCGGCGCGGGATAATGGCTCCGAATCGCTGGAAGGGGCTCAACTGCGCATTCTGGAGGGCCGGATTAGGGCGGATGCCGGGCAGGTGGACGAGGCGGAAGCCGCGTACAGGGCTGCGTTGGAAGCCTTGGAGGAGCGGGGCCTCCCCATGGACGAGGCGGCGGAATCCAGCTACCGGCAAGCGTGCCTCCAACTCTCCCGGCTGCTGGAGGCGGATGGGCGGGAGGACGATGCCGCCGCCATCGTGGAGGCATTGCGGGAACAAAGGTCCGCCGCCCAAGCGGGCATTGCGGGTGGCGATTAAACGCGGAGAGCGCCTTACGATTCCGGCTGAAAACGCGGGCCGCCGGCTATGTGGTCCTTGCGATGTCTCTCGTTAAGGAATGGCGCACTGCGTGCTTTGCGCCTCTAACCAGAAAAGAAGAAAGGAAGTTCATTATGAAAGTATGCGCCCCCGTCCAGGAGTATATCGGACTCAATAGTCTGCCTTATGGCCATTTCGGTTCTGCTCCATGTTTCATTGTCCATGACACGGACAAAGGAAGCACGAAATCCATACAGAACACAAATGACCACCACGTCCACGGGTCTTGTCACCCGCTCGGCCTATTGGAGAGCGAGTCCATCGACGCCATGATTGTTAGCGGCATAGGAAAACGGGCCATACAGAAGCTTAACGCCATGGGCATTCGTGTGTATCAATCTGGACCCGGGACCGTTGGCGAGAGCGTTGAGGCCTTAATGAGGGGGGCTCTGTCCGAATTCGCGCCAGCGGAGGCATGCCACGGTCATGGGCATGAGCATGGCTGAGCTTGACGCCGCGCATGTTCGGGGAGGCGCGCCTGACACCTTCTTTCAAGAAGGCGAATGTAGACGCGGTTATTCACCGGTTGGGATTGTGTTAAGCGCTTTGTAGATGCGGTTTTTCGTGCTATAATCTAGCCATCCAAACACACCGTAGGCTTCACGCCTTTTGCTTTTGAGGAAAGCGCGGTCTCTCGGAGCGTCCCGCGAGACCGCCTGTCATCATTTCCTTCCGCACATCGACGGACCGGCCGCAGGGTACGTAATCGCCTGCCGATACGAGCGCGCTTTCCCACACCGAATACGAGGTGACCATGGCGGCACAATCGCCTTTTCCCGAGTGGATCCGGCAAGGCTGGGCATCGGGCGAGGATTTCACATATACCAAGGGACTCATCGAGGATCTCGGCCTCCACACGGTCTGCCAGAGCGCCAACTGCCCCAACATTGGCGAATGTTGGCAACGGCGCACGGCGACGATGATGGTGTTGGGGGGTACGTGCACCCGTTCGTGCCGGTATTGCTCCGTGGACTCGGGCAAGCCCGCCCCGCCCGATCCGCAAGAGCCCGAAAACGTGGCGGAGGCGGTCCGGCGGATGGACCTCAAGCACGCCGTGATTACCATGGTAACCCGGGATGACCTCCCGGATGGCGGAGCGGCTCACATCGCCGAAACCGTGCGCGCCATTCGCCGCCTGAATCCCGGCACGACGGTGGAGCTGCTTGTGTCCGAGTTTGAGGGCGTCGAAGCGGATATTCGCACGGTGCTGGACGCGGGAGCCGAGGTGTTCGGTCACAACATAGAGACCGTGGAGCGGCTCTATCCGGTGATGCGCGACCGGCGCTCCACGTACCGCTTGGCCCTGGACGTGCTCCGCCAGGCGGCGCAATACGAGCCGCGCCCCATCGTGAAGTCGGCGTTCATGGCCGGTCATGGGGAAACGGAGCATGACGTTGAGGCAACGCTTCAAGATCTTTTGGACGCGGGCTGCGAGGCGGTGAGCATCGGCCAGTATCTGCGCCCGGGACCGAAACAGCGGAAGGTGGAAGCCTTCGTGCACCCGGACCAGTTCAAGGCTTACGAAGCCATGGCGTATGAAATGGGCTTCCTGTTCGCCACTGCCGGCCCCTTCGTCCGGAGTTCCTATCGTTCGGATGAAATGATGAAGGCTTACTTTGCCCGGGAACGCGTACGGGCCATGGGGAGGGTTGGTTCATGAGACATGAAGTCAGGTTGCCGGAGCTCGGGGAAGACGCCAACGACACCGCGAGTGTCGGGTTCTGGATGGTCGAGACGGGAAGCTATGTGAACGAAGGCGACGAGCTTCTGGAGCTGACCACGGACAAGGCGGCGTTCAGCGTGCCCAGCCCCGCCTCGGGCGTACTGACCGAGAAATGCGTGGACGATGGGGACGAAGTATCGGTGGGCGACCTGTTGTGCGTGCTGGATGAGTGAGCACCGCCCGGCGCGTCCCGCTGTAATCTGATTGGAAACACAAACGAAAGGCCTTGTATGTCTTTGGGCGTAGGAATCATCGGCGCGGGCACTGTTGGTAGTGGAGTGATCGAAATCTTGGCGGAAAGCGCCGCCTCCATCCGGGAACGGACGGGCGTGCCGGTGGAATTGGTTCACGTAGCGGATACACAACCCGCGGCCCTTGAAACGCCAAGCCTGA
>SKRY01000139.1 GCA_007118235.1 Candidatus Hydrogenedentota bacterium
CGCACCGTGCGCTTTTGAAAGAGAGGTCCGGGGGGCGGCATTGAGAAGGGGCGCGGATGCGGTGGGGCGCCGCCAAGAGGCGGCGAGCGCATTGTGCGGCTTGCCGCCTACTTACCTGATGGGCGGTAGTCGGGGCATTTGGTTGCGTTGGGACGTTCGGGCCGTTTGCAAACGTTGCCGTGATCGTACTTACAGTTGTCACACAGAAACTCGGTGGGACAGGTCTTCTGCCACCACCATTGGCGGAGTTTGTCGAGGGTGGTCATGGGGCCTCCGTTGGGTTAACCGTTGTCCTCGTAGGATAACAGGCCAGCGAGGGCAAATCCCAGATCATCATTCGGAACGGCGGCGGCGCAGGCGGTATTCCTGTGGCGACATACCCTCGAATTTGCGGAACAGCCGCCCCAGATTGCTGGGATCGTTCACGCCTACTCGCTTGGCCACCTCGTTCACCGAAAGTTTCGTGCGCCGTAGGAGTTCCTTGGCCCGCTGCACCCGCAACCGTCCGACGTATTGGCTGAACGAAAGGCCGAACTTGCGCTGAAGGCGGTGGGTGATGGCGGTGGGATTCTGGCCAATTGCCCGCGCCGCCTCTTCCAGGGTGACGCCCTCGGCCAGGCGGGGCGTGACGTAATCGTGTAAGGCCTTGTACGTGGGATCCTTGTCCGCCTCCCGCGCGGCGCGTTTCTTGGGGGGACGCAAGGCCTTGTAGAATTGCATCAGGCTGTCGACAAGCGCGGCGTCATTCCGGGCCGCGCGAATGGCTTCGTAGCACACCGTCAAGCGGTCCCAGCCCCGCTCCACATCGAAGCCGGCCCGGCTGGCGCCCTCGAGCAGTTCGCCGGCCAAACTCAGCGCCCGGCCGCGCCGCACCGGCAGACGCACCTTCTTGCCCCCCTCCGTCTCGGTGATGGCGTCGTGAAAGAGGGCGCGCGCCTGCTTCGTGTCCCCCGCCGCCAGCGCCAAGGCCAGCGGACCGCCCTCGCGAATGAGGTCGGCCATGGAGCGGGTCCGGCGCACGGGCGGCGCGGCGTCCGGGGCCGGGGTATTGGCCTCATGGGCGCTGGCCTCGTGGTTTTCCCGCGCCTTGTGTTCGCGCCACAGTGCTTGGAACGAAGCCGTGGCCCAATCCGCCAGGGCGGCCATGGCCGAGGCGGGCGCCGTGCGCACATCATCCAGCGAAAACGGCAGCCGCGGCTCGGCGTTCCCGGTGAGGTTGGCGAGGCGTTTGCGCACGTCCTCGTCCAAGCCGTGGGGCGCCTCGGCGGGGCAGTAGGGGCCCAAGGTGAGAACTAGGTTCGGCTCCACCTCCGGCAACACGGGCGCGGACAGACATGCAAACCCCATGTGACACTGAAAAGGCACGGATCGCTTGCGCCGGGCGGCGGCCAAACTCGCGGGCAGGCGGGACCCCTTGCAGGCTATCCGCCCGCCGGGCATCGCCGTCACATGACGGCAGGCGGCGCAGCCGGGGCCCGCCGCGACCAGCGCGTGTTCTTGCTCGTCTGTCACATGGTGAATGGTGAGCGGCATGCCCGCCGCCTGCCGAACGCGCTCAATCCAACGCGCCGTCTCATTCGAGTGCAAGAACGCCGCCACATCGTCCGCTAGGGACGGTCCCTCACCGCCTATGTCGTTGTGGCGAATAGTCATGCCGAATCCGGTTTTTCCTGTCGCTGTCTGGGCCACGCCGCGCCGCCAGTTTTCCCGGCGGCGCGGGATGCGTTATACTTGCGTTCCTTGATAGGTGGGGACAATGAAGCTAACTCCAAAGCAAGAACAACGCATCACCCAGTATTTGCGGGACGTTCACGCCCAAACCGAGGGCCTTTCCGACGCCCAACGGCGCCGGGCGCTCGCCCATGTGAAGGTGCAGTTGCGCGAACGCCTCCAACCCTACACGGATGCCCCCCCAGAGGATACCGAACTCGAGGCGATGATCGACAACTGCGAGTTGCCTGACTTCGCATCGTCCCACACCAGCCCCCGCGCGCGGGAAATCGAGGATGTCGAGGCGTTGGATCCCGGCGCCCCTCCCCGGCAAACTCCCCCCCCTCAGCGAACTCCGCCCGAAGCGGCGCGGGGCGATTTCCTCGAACTCGAAGGCCGCGTGTGGCTGGGCGTGTGCGCGGGACTCGCCCGCTACCTCCGGATCGAATCCGCCATTGTCCGCATCATCGCGGGCATCGTGGGCGTGGCGACCCTGGGACTTCTCCTCTGGGTGTACGTGGGAGTATATATCTTCCTTCACCTGCGCGATCGCTCAGGGGTCTTGCCGCCCCTTGATGTGATGCTCATCGTGCGGCGCGTGGCGGGAATGCTCGTGTTGGGAATCATCCTCTACGCGGCCGGTGAGACCCTGCTTTGGGCGATGAACACCGCCGCGGCCTTAGCCGTGGGCCATGGAATCACGCTCGAGGCCGGTTGGGGCTGGTTCGCCGAACGCCACGGCGCGATCGTCTTCTGGACCCTAGTCTTCGCCCTTCCCCTCGACGCCATGAGCGCCATGCCCGTGCCCAAGGGCTGGGACTACACCCTCAACAAACTGGCCCAGGCATGCGCCGCGATGTACGGTCTACTGCTCACCTTGGGTCTGGCGAGCTATTTCGTGGGTTTGCTGCTGGAGGCCACCGGCGCCGCCACGGGCATCATCTCCGGGGGGTAGTGCGGAATCGCGCACATCCTCATCCCGCAATGACGGGGCATCAACAGGGCCCTCCATCGCCAGGCGCACGCATGCCTCGTACGCAACGCCGGGCGTGATGGCTTCCAGACGGGCAGCCGCGCGCGCTGGCGGTCCAGGGCGGGCGGCGGGTTCCGCCTCGTAAAGAATGATGCGCTGTTGGCCAGGCGGGGCGTGCTGCGCTGGATTGGTGCCCCCGAACACGGCCACCACGGGCGTCCCCATGTTCCACGCGATGTGCATGGGGCCGGTGTCGCCCCCGAAATAGAGATCGGCGCGTTTCATCAGCCACGCCACATGTTTGAGGGTGGGCGTTTCCGGCGCCACGGCGGGGCGCCGCCGCATTTGCCGCATGATGTCTTCCACCACGTGATACTGCCCCGGCCCCCACGTCAGAAGCACGCTGAACCGTCCGTCGTCCATGAGTTCATCGGCCAATTCCGCGAAATGAGCCAGTGGCCACTGTTTTTCCGGGCGTTCCACGGGGGCGTGCATGGCGACCAGCTTCCGGCTTCCGTCGACATTCCGCTCAAGGAACGCGTCGATTTCCGTTTGGGTGTCCGCGGGAACCGCGATCGAGACATTGAAC
>SKRY01000076.1 GCA_007118235.1 Candidatus Hydrogenedentota bacterium
CGCATACACAAGCGACTGCAATCTATCCAGAAACGCCCCCAAGAGCCGCGCCGGGGCCTCACCACTGTGAAGTGGCTCCCCCTCGAGAATGAATTCCGCCGCCGCGTTGTGCTCCCGCAACTCCGCCGCGTTCAGTTCTTCCAATAGAGCGGTCTCCTGGGTTTCAATGGAGCAACGATCAATGTAGCCAGCGAAGCCGAAATCCATATGGCTATCGTCAATGGAAGCTTTGATTTCGCGAAGGTCGGCGAGTTGTTCGCGAATCTCCGCGGCCGGCCGCAGCTCCTCGTCAGACGTTACTTCTGTCATTGTGGCTCCCTTTCCGCCGAAACCACTGGCGCCTCTTCGTCATCTCCGAGCGTCATGGCCACGAATCCTTTGGGTCTTCCCTGCCGGGTCCTGCCGAACCATTTGCGCCAGTAAACCCTTTGTTTTTCAAATAACGAGAAGAACGGATGGTTCGGGTTACACGAAGGAACCAAGAATGTGTGGCAGCCGTACGCAGCCTGTGTGCATTCCCTGCCCTTCACCAAGCGCTCCACTTCCACCTGATCTTCCGGGCTTAACGCATTGAGGCGTTCGAGGTCCATGAACGTCACAAGGTCGATGTCGCCAGGATTCAACTTGTTGGTCACGAAGGAACCGTCCACCCATTGTACCCCCGGCGGCCCGTGCTTGACCACTTCCTCTCGCAAAGCTCGCAAGCCTTGGTGAAGCCTAGGGCGCGTTTCGGATTCCGAAAACTCATCCACGAATCGCTGCTCGAATTCTTCTTCATTGCAGTTATGGACGCCATCAGGTAGAAAGCCGTGCTCATCAAAATCTGGAACCAACCCCATCACTGCCCCTTACCACTCCCACTCCGTGTTATACGCAGCAAACAGCAGCTATATGAAAATCCATACCATATAAGCATTCTGTCCGCCGGCGGCCAACTTCGATAGGCGCTCGCGCGCACACAGCCCATGGTAGCGCATACCGCCCGCTATATTCACCCCCAAAGAGTCCACGGCGTATGAACCGCTGGTTCTTGTGTGGAATTGAACAGTGACACCGAATCTGAATTGCGAAAAAATTTTCTTTCAATAGCCTGAGATCTGCGCAATAGACCCGTGTTTCCGGTCAATTCTGAGGCGCATGTACTAAGGAAACGCAATCTATATTGTCAACCAGCGCGTTCTGGTTATCGTAGACGTATGTACATGTAAGCGGGCTGGACAGAGTGCGCGTGGGGTAGCGCGTTTTTGTGTTTCCAGCCCTAACCACCAAGGAGGTTAGAACCTATGAGAACAGTAACACGATGGATATGGTGTCTCACCGGGGCCGCTGCTATCGGGATCTGCGGCGGTTTCGCGGGTATGACGGCGGCGGACGCTCAGCAGGATCCCCCGTTACCGCCGGTGGAAGAGGCCCCTCCGCAAGAGCCCAGGCCTGCGCCGCAGGAGCCTGGGCCTCAAGAGCCGCCAATGCCGCAGGAACCGGCGCCGATGCCGGACGATCCACCAGCGCCTCCGGAGCCCGCGCCCGAGGCCCCTCCCGTACCGGAGCAGCCGATAGCGCCTCCTGAACCGCCAGCGGCCTTGCCGGAGGTGGACACGCCGGAGACCGCAGCCGTGATCGAAGGTGAGGAAGAAACCGCGGAAGTCACGGGCGACACCTTCGACTGGGTGCTGGATCGCGTCAATGAGTTGCTCCAACGGCAGCCCCAGATGGGTGCGCCCGAACACGAGGAGATCCTCGACGCCTTGGTTGACCAGCAGGTGTTCATCGCGGACGCCAAGGAAGCGGGCGTCAACGTGGCGCCGGCGGAAGTCGAGGCGGAGATAGACGAAATCCGGGCGACGATCCCCGAGGGGTTCGAGTTCGAGGATGCGCTTGCGCAAGAAGGCCTCACCGAGGACCAGTTTGTGTCCATGATGGACGACCAGTTGCATGCGCAAGCCTACGCCGGCGAACTCGCCCAAGAGGACGAGTATCAAGACGTTGGTCTCGGGGCTCAACAGGAAATCGGCGAATTGCTCTCGGTGCTGATGTTTGAGCTGGACGCCACACAGCACCAGGTCATGGCGGAGCGGGTCGGTGACGTGCGCGGCGAGTATGACATCGAAGTGTACGTGGATTTCGACGATGTCGAGGCGCCGGAGCCCGCGGCCCCCGAGCTGCCGGATCTAGATGAACCGGCCCCCATGCCGCAACCGCCGGCTGAAGAGCCCGCGCCCATGCCGCAACCGGATGAGCCGGCGCCCCAGCCGGAGCCCGAACCCGCTCCTCAGCCGGATATCCCCATGTAAACCGGCCGGTTCTGCCAATTCCAGCGAGACAAGGCTGGTTAGAAGGTTCCGCCGGGCCGCTGCTGGCGTACAGGGGTGTACGTTGAACGCAAGGGTTCCCTTGGTGGGGTTTACATAGGAGGGGGATGCATAGACGCCTTGCGGCGGCCGGGACACGCGAAGCGTACGTTAGGGGAGCGCCCTGCGAAGGGGCGCTCCCCCTTTTCGATTGGGGAGACAAGACGTGATAGGCTATGGCGAGGTGGTGAGCAGCGTTGTGATATGGTATCGCGTTTCCAGCGCTGGCCTCGCCCATCGAGGGAACACGCCGGAGGAGAACCCAGCGCATGAACCCAATAGTTTCGCGCCGAAACTTTCTGTCTAGCGCCACGGCTGCTCTCGCCGCGCCGCTTATTGTCCCCTCACGCGTTTTGGGACGCGAAGGAACCACGCCCCCTTCCGATCGCATCGGCGTCGGTTTCATCGGTTGCGGCGCCATGAACACGGGCCACGCTCGACGCTATATGGATCGGGACGACGCCCATATCATTGCCGTTTGCGATGTGAACGAACGCAAACGGGAAGAACTGCGTGAGAACGTGGAAACACGCTACGCCCAGCGCTTTGAGCAGGAGTCCTACAGATCGATAACAACCTATCTCGATTTCCGGGACCTCATCGCGGATGATGGCGTCGACGCCGTGATCATCGCCACCCCGGACCATTGGCACGTGCTTCCCGCCCTCGCGGCCGTGCGTCAGGGAAAGGACGTGTACCTCGAGAAGCCCATGTCCCTCACCATTGAGGAAGGCCGCGTGCTCGCCGATGAGGTGAAGCGCACGGGCGCCATTCTCCAACATGGCGCGCAACAGCGCTCCCAGCGGCAGTTCTTCCGTGCCGTGGAGCTGGTGCGAAATGGCAAGATTGGCGAACTCGAGGAGATTGATGTTGTCCTTTTCCCGGGGCATGCCGGGGGCTCGTGTACGCAAGAGGAACCG
>SKRY01000401.1 GCA_007118235.1 Candidatus Hydrogenedentota bacterium
CCCGCATCGGCGGGCGCGGTAAACCGGGGCGTCACGCGTGGGCGATACCAGCGTTTTTCATCACCCCCGTTCGTGAGGGCGGTGTGAAAGGTAACGGCGCCTTCGGGACTTTCCTCTAATTCGATACGCCGCACCACCTCCGTACCCGTATCGTACGCTTGGCGGATGACGATACCCTCTTCCGTCGCCTCCACCTGCTGATCCGTCATCATCCCCACGCCGCCGATGGTGTCGCGCAAGGTCCCGCGCTCCAATTCCAAGCTGGCGAGTTCCAGCCCCCGAAACACGGTCTCGCCGCTGGGTTCATGATGGAGTTCGACAATGGGCTGGGCAAACCATTCCACCAGCGTCAGCCGCCACGGACCCCGTGTCACGCGTTGGGCGGGCAGGCCTTGGGAGAGGGCGTGCAAGGCGGAGAAGTAGGCCTGGATGGGAGTGAATTCCTCGCTGAATTGCAGCCCGTGCGCGGCAGTCTGTTGCTGGTAATGCGTGATAAGCTCGAAGGGAACGCCGGGCCAATGAAGCCGCACGGCGCCATCCGCATACACCAGTTCGCCCGCGAATTCGATGAGTCCCTTGAAGCCCGCCAAGGCCGCCTTTTCGACGCGCTCGCGGTAGGGCTCCTCCGGCGCGTGTTCGAGCGCTTCGTGGAGCATGCCATATAACGCATGGCCGTCGTTGGCGTCAAAGCCCGTTTCGCCGGGGATCACGTAGCACCAGGGGTGGGCGCCGCGGTCTTCCGCTCGCTGTTGGACGCTGTCGAGATACCGCTGAAGGGGGGCGGCGGCTTCGGGACCATAATGCAATTCAAGGAACTCGGCGGTGAGATCGCGCATGTCTTGGTCCGGCTCCCAGAGCAACCGGCTGATGACATAAGCGCGGAGATCGGCCATTTCGCCGCCCGGGGAACGGCCGTTGCCTTGGACGAAGACGCCGCGCGCGCCTGCGTCGCGAAAGTAGCGGAGTGAAGGCCCAAGGCTCCAGAAGCTGGGAAAGGGCAGGTCGAGATACCGGAGATTCGCGGCGTAATGCCAAACCCACACGTCGTCCGTGTGATCCAGCCATCCCTCGAAATCCTCAGCCACGGCGCGGTTGATGGCGCACTCGGGGTCGTCGATGGCGTGGACCGTGCACGCCTCGAAGGTGGCGAACTGAATCGCGACATTGGGTTGCAGCGGCATGTGCTGGGGCGGTTTCCGCGTGTACCAATAGGCGAGCGTCCCGATGGTGGCGTCCGGCCGCTCTTGCGCCACGCGGTGGGCGACCGTGTTCACCAAATGCATATGCGCGCCCGAGGGCGAGCCTTCGCGTTCGTTGATCGCCGTGCATGAAGGGCATTCGCAGTAACGGTCGTTGTCGTTTTGCGACACGCTCACCACGGTCCGATGGGGATTGGCTTCAAGCTCGTCGAACACCGCTTCCGTCACCAAATCAATGACCTCGGGGTTTGTCGAGCATACTTGAGGCCCATCGTTGGGAGCGTCGAGGCGTCGGCGGCCATCGACAAGCGCGAAATACTCGGGATTGCTTTCGCCATGCACGCCGACGGGAACCTGTTCGTGGAGGCTGTGCTGGATGAGCGGTTGCGATGTGCTCCAGCCATATCGTTCCTCGTGAAGGATGGCGTTGTTGCGAAGCCGCGCGGCGAACGCCGTATCCCCGTTGATTTCGTCGTAGAAACTCCAGCGAAACGCAAAGGCTGGGACGAATTCGTAACGGGTGCGCGGCAATTCCCAAGCATCCCGCTGGGGAGCGTGCGTGTGTTTCGCCGTCAAGAATCGCACGCCCATGTGGCGCTCCAAGAAGTGGTAAACGCCCAACAGCGTCCCTCGGGGTTCCGCACCCGCGATGACGATGTGGCGCGGGCCGATGTCGATGACGAAGCCTTCTTCGCCAAGCAATTCGGGCCGCCAGTCCCCGCCCAGCCGCTCCGAAGCCGCTTCCGGTCCCACGTGAAAATGGCGTCCCAAGAAACGCGGCCTATGCCGCAATGGCGGGGCCGTGCTCGTGGCTTTCTCCAGAAACGTCTGGAGTTCCTCGGCGGCGTACTCGACAGCGGGAGCGGCGTCCCCGTCCACGACGATGGACCAACGCTCAAGTTCGCCGGGCGTCAAGAAGACCGTGTCACCGGCCGCCGGCCAAGCAAGGATACCGACGGCCGCAATTGTCAACAACAGCCCGAACGCGCGCCGGCCAAGAAAAACCTCCCGGCGCGCGGACGCCGGGAGGGCATATCGTACAATGTTCACGCGGAAACGTTCCCCTATGTTGGCTACTCTTGTGGCGCGGTTTCCCGCTCGGGGGCTTCGCGAAGATACTCCTGCATTTCCTGGACCGGTTCATGGAGGCGGTGCTCCATCGGGATCTCCTTGCGCGTCACGTCACCGTCTGGTTGACCTGGTCCCCACAACGCGTCTTCGATCGTGTAGAAATAATCACTGCCCGCGTCTTCGTGTAAATTGAAAAGACCGTTCACCATGACGGGCTCGTTCACCAGATTGGCCGTTTCCCCGTCCCGCATTTGGACATGCATCACCTCCCGCATGGGAGGTTCTTCACAGAAATAACATTCAATCGGCAAGGGAAGTAGTAGGAACTCCGACACCTCGCGGAATTCATACACTGGGACCATGAAGCCTATGATATCCACCCGCGTATCATCGTGCTGCTCTAGCTCATCGGAGAACGTTGCGCCCGTAGTGCGCGTGCCGCGGGTCTCGCGCACCACATCCCAGCTAATCAGCTCCAGACCCTGCTCCTGGCGGGCCGCCTCCACGCTGCGCCGCCAACTGTCCATTCGCTCCACCAAACCGCCCCGGCGCAATTCCGCATTGGCGAACACCAATCCCGCCAAGACCACCCCTATCCCGATTATGAGTCCTAGGTCCCTTACTGCTCTTTTTCGCACGGCATCCGTCCTTGTGTCCTAATGCTTTCTGTTTCGGTAATTCCGTAGGATGATTTCATGGGCGGGCACGGGCCAAGCTCGAAAGCCCTTGGCTCAACGTCCAGTCTTCTACCCAAGGATAACAGCCCTAGGCCCTACCTGTCCAATGTCGCGCCCAAATTAGGGAATAGTATGTGATTTACAAGCGGAAGGGGAGCGATTCGGCACGGCGCCTCGAGGCCGTCCCTCTGGCTTGACATGGACGGGGCGCGCGGATTTTAATGGGAGACGCGCTGGTTAAGCGCCAAAGAAGGGCGCGGTGCGCGCGATTCTTAACCTTTAAGGAGGCGATTGCAATGAATAACGTGCGTCTCTTCAGC
>SKRY01000222.1 GCA_007118235.1 Candidatus Hydrogenedentota bacterium
CCCACCCAATGTCATATTCAAGCCGCCGTCTCAGACGCGGCCCACGCCAGGGCGTTTGCTTGTTACCAGCGCACCCGCACGTCGTACGTGAGCACGGTCTCGCCCCGGCTGGGAACGTCCAGCGAGAAGACCGCCGTCCGCGCATCGCGTTGCTCATGGTCGTGCGAGCTGTCCAGGATGTCCCAGTCGCCCTGAATATTCTCGACGACATCCACGGTGACATCGGCATCCTTGTGATTGCGCAGGGTAATCTCAAAGGAAGACTCGGTCACGCGGTCGCTGACGCGGGTGAAATCCGTTTGAACCCGGTCGGCCACCACGTCGAAGGCGCTGCCGATCTTGAGCCGCACATCCTCGTCGCGCGGCGTATGGTTGATCCGGTCCTCGCCGGCGAATTGCGGCATCCCCGCGCTGTCCTCTTGATAGACCCGCATGATGCCGGCGGGCAAGGGCATGCCGAGGTTATTGCCTTCCTCGTTGGCGAACTCGATGTAGACCTCCGGCCGGAGATCGCGCTGCGTACCAATCTGTTGCCGGAAGAAATGGCTTGGCGCCTGGAGTTCGTAGTGTTTGTCGCTGACGATGTTGTCGGCCTCCAGCAACAGCACCTGCTTCTGCTGATTCTGACGGATGGTCGTGCGCCGCAGAATGGTGTAGAGATGGTATTCGGCAAAGGCCTCTTGTTGGGCGGGCGCGGCCGCCTCGGCCACGGCAGCGTCCATCATCATCCGCATCTCCCTGGGCTCCGGGCGGCGCTCGACCCGGTGGACATCGCCCGCGACCAGTTTCAGTTCCGCGTTCTCATAGGTGGCGCCGGACCGGTTATCCAACGTGATCCAGCCCGTGAGGTCCATGGAGCGGTCATCGCGGGCCAGGTTGATCACGTAATCCGCCTTCCAGCTAATGCCCTCGGTGAGGTAGGTCAGCTCCAACTCTTGATTTCTCAAGGCGTTATCGAGCAGCCAGACCAGCGTGGGGGTCGCCCGCAAATCGCCGGGCACATCGGGCAAGACCACTTCGCCGGGATGTCCGAGGTAGATCTCGCCGTCCACTTCGTAGATAGGCCTTTCATTCACGCTCAAGAGGCGCGCGTCCACGGTCTCGAAGCCGTCCTTTTCGCTGAAACTCACGAGCTTCACCATCTCGCCCACGTATTTCTCCATGAGTTTCGAAGGACTCATGAGGTCATATTCGTAATTTTGCTCGAACACGGTGAGCGAGCGCTCCGAGGCCAGAGATTGCAGGCTCACCGTCTCGGGCTTGATCCGTTCGGCCACGCCGCGAAAATCAAGAAGCAACTCGCCCGTGGGCAGGGTCAGCTCGCGGGTGTCCCGCACCAGGCCCAGGCCGTCGTTGTACGCCGTCAAAGCCACGTCCACTTGGTCTTCCACACTGGTTTCCGCTTGCTCTTGGGCGGACACAAGGGGGACTCCCCAAAGCAGCGCCGCCATCACTACAATCGCCAGTTTCATTGTCGTACATCCTTTCAGTTTGGGGTGGTTTACTGCTGAGAACCGGTCACTTCCAACGTTGTCTTACTTACTTTGACCCCAAAAAGGCGATTGGGTTCGCGGCGCCCGGCGAAACGCGCGCCTCCGGCCGTTGGCTGCTATTCTGAATGATGATGTAGGCGGGTTCGTGATCGACTTTGATGCTGAGCACGCCGTCTTCCGGCGCGGGAAGGGATTCCCGGTTGCCCATGACATCGCTCCGCTCCGCTGCCGCGCGCGGGGAGACCGTCAATTCGAAGGACTCGGCGTCCAAATCGGAGTCTTCGGTCCAGACCGCCAGCACCCAGTCGTCCGCATTATCCCCGGTAAAACACCCCTCGCCGTGAAACGCGAATCCCCAACGGCCTTCGCCCAAGTCCAGCTCATGGCTGTAGGACCGCCCGCGTAACAGCCGGGCCAACTCGTTATAGGCGGGATAACTCGGCCGGGGCGTCCAATCCGGATTGAGCATCTGATAGTTTTCGGCTGAGCGGGTCAGGTTATACCAGTAGTGACCGATGGCCCCGCGCGCCCAGCTGAAGGTCATCTTCTTCACCACTTGTTCCGCCAGCGCCCATTCCCCCTCGAATCCGCGGTGAGCCGCTGATTCATTGAAGACGAGCGGAACATCGCCGAGGCCCTTGTCCTCCAGCAAGGGCAGCAGTTCCTCGTCGATTTCGCGCTGGAACACATCGAAGTCCCCGTGACGGTGCCACGCAACGGCGTCGAAGGAATCCGCGCCCTCCGTGAAGGTCTTCTCGTGAAAGCCGTGGTCAACCTCCGGGTGGCTGAAGTTGGTGAATCCCGCCGTCGTTACGATGATGTCCGGGTCCACGGCCTTGATTTCCTCGTAGCCCCGTTGGAGCAAGGCCACGTATTCGTCCGGGGTTCCCTGGAAGAAGAAGATGTCGGGCTCGTTCCAGATCTCGTAATACTGCATCCGCGTCCCGTACCGCTCCGCGAGGGCTCGCGTGAACGCGCCCCAGTACTCGAGCCGGGGCGGATACCGCCAGAGGAGATTTTCGTGGTCCCGTTCCGCGGCCAGTTGCCGGGTCTCGTCCGAGACCGCCCACGAGGTTCCATACGCCACAAGGGGCTGGATGAACATGCCAAACTGTTCGGCCAAGTCGACGGTCTCGTCAAGCCCCTGCCAGCGCCACGTATCCGGATCGGGTTGAAGGTAACCCCATGACATGTCCATGCGGTAGGCCTCGCAGCCGATGATGGCCGCCGCTTCGAGAAAGCGCTCCCGCTCTTCATAGGGCCAGCCCACTCGGATGCCCCCGGCAATGCCGAAGAGAAATTCATCGCCGCCGTCCAGCGGCCCTGGCTGGATGGCGTCCGTCGCGCCTACGGGCTCCATGTGCGCAAACGAGGTTGCGCCGGCCCATTCCTTCCCATTGGCCTCGATTTCCCAGTCGAGGTAATACATGCCAAGGTCCGTAACGAACCCTTCGGGCAGCGTCTTGCGCATGGTTTCGCCGCCGGCTAGTTCGATGGCGTCTTCCCATGTTACGTCCACGCTTGCATCGCTCCGGCGGCGCACGCCCATGCGCAAGACGCCCTCTAGCGATTCGCCGCTGGGGTTATGGACGGCCAACTCGGCGGCCTCCATTTGCCCGGGCCGGACAATCGCCGCGGGCGCGTCCGTCTTGATCTCGACGCGCGGGCCTTCCGCACCGGCCAGCAACAGCGCCGGCATGACACCCAGAAAACCAGCCAAGGCATGGCGCATGCCCCCGAGCAGCATTGTCACGCTTCCTTTCGCCTTTGATAG
>SKRY01000031.1 GCA_007118235.1 Candidatus Hydrogenedentota bacterium
CCAGCGGCGCCGCCATGAAGGGAACGCTTGATGAGACGTTGGACAACGTCGAGCGGGAAATGATTATCGAGGCCCTGAAGAACAGCCGGGGCAACAAAGCCAAGGCGGCCGAGGCCTTGGGTGTGACCGAACGAGTGATGGGGTTGCGTGTCAAGAAACACGGGATTGAACCCAAGAAATACCGCGGCGCGCGCTATGTTTGACGGCCCTTAATCAGTCCAGGGGAATGACGCTTTCGCGGTCTTCCGCGCGGCCGCGGGGCCATTCGCGGCCCTCGATGAGGCTCTCCCCCGCAAACGCCTCATTGGACAAGCCCAGTGTGTATACCTCCACGCGGTCCTCGTACACGTGAAAATCCCGGTACTCGATGGGGTATTCGATCAGGGATCCCGTATTGATCTCGATCAGTCCCTTGTGAGATCGGATGCTATGGTAATGGCTGTGTCCCGTAAGGATGAGTTTCACTTGCTTATGATTCGCTAATAGTTCCAGCAGCAGGTGCTCCTTCACCATGCGGCCACGGGGTTTGCCGTCGTCACACGGGCCGCGGTGTTCGGGGACGGGCAGCACGGGGTAATGGACAAGCACCACGGTGGGAAAGTCCTGGTGCGAACTCAAATCATCCTCCAGCCAACGCAATTGATGTGGCGGGAGCGCCCAAACCTCCTCGCGGGACTCATCGCTCGGCATGATGGGAGCAAGGGATCCGTCGGGCCACAAGCGCCAGGGATCCAGCACGCAGAAATGAAGGTTCTTGTGTGTGAAGGAGTATACCGTGTCCGCCAAGGGCAGGTGCCCACTGTAGGCGTCGATGAACCAAGTGCGCGATTCCGCCTCCTGAAAGTCCGCATCTCCGCCCACGGGATAGTAGGGCAGGTCGAGAAAATCCAAGAGATCTCGCGCCGCGAACACGGGGTCGCATCCCTTTTGGTTGGCAAGGTCGCCCGTGGCGACGAGAAAATCCGGCTCCAACTCACGGGCGTCCTTACGCAAACAGTGCATAATCTCGGGTATTTGCCGGTGCATCGACTGGTTGATCGCATGTGGGTACGGCGCTTCGCCGAAATGAAGGTCGGATATTTGCAGGAATCGCCACATATGCTTGCCTCGGTCTTGTCTTGACTTGTCTCGTTCGTTCAGCGCCGCCGGCCCGCGGGGCGCCGAATCCCCGATGCTCCAAACGGTCTTGTCCCAACACGGGCAAATGAAGCCGAGTCAACCTTGTCATGCGTGCGCGTTTCCAGCGCATGCGCCCGGCCGTTCCCGGTCCTCAAGCTCTTACGATATGCCAAACCGTTTCATGGCGCGCCACAAGGTTGTGCGTCCCACGCCCAACAGTTCCGCGGCGTGGCTACGGTTCCCGCCAGTGCGGCGCAACGCCGCCTGAATGACCTCGGCCGTCAGCGCCGGAGCCGAGTGTTTCCAGCGGGTGGTCAGGATCTCCTCGGGCAACAGATCCACGTCCAAAGGCCCCTCTCCGGACGCTAGAGCGGCGGCGTGCTCGATGGCGTTGCGCAACTGCCGCACATTTCCAGGCCACGCACAATCCAGCAGCGCCTGTTTGAAATCGGATGTCATTTCCATGACGGGGCGGTTATAGCGTTGGCAAACCTTGCGCACGAACCCTTCCGCCAATCCCAGTACATCCGAGCCGCGCACGCGCAGAGGCGGGATATCCAGCCTTGCCGCCGCGGCTGCGTAGTAGAAATCCTCACGCAGTCCGCCGTTGGTCTGTTCGCGGAGGTCCCGTTCGGTGCTTGAAATCAAACGTACGTCCGGACGGGCCGAAGAGGTTTCGTCTTGGGCGTCAGGCTCCAACAGTTCCAACAACCGTCCTTGTACAGCGGCCGGCAGCGCGGTCACCTCTCTCAAGAAAAGCGTGCCGCCGCTCGCCCGGCCAAGGGCGCCTTCTGGCGCCGCAACACCATCGGCGGCCCCGTGCCTGCCAAACAGTTCACGCGCCAACAGGGCCTCTTCACGCCCCGCGCAGTCCACCGCAACGAACGGCCCCTCACAGCGGCCGCTCGCATTATGAATGGCCTTGGCGATGGTTTCCTTACCGCTCCCGGCCTCGCCACATAGAAGGATGGGGGCATCGTTCCGCGCCAAATGCCGGGCTTTCTTCACGACGCTGGCCATGGCCTCGCTGGAGGCCGCCAGATCCTCAAGCGCCAATTCCCGTTGGAGCCGCCTGCCGAGATCATTGAGCGCCTTTTGCGCCCTGCGCGCCGCGCGTTGGGCGTTGGCCACCAATTCATCCCGCCGCTCCAACTCCTTGTCGAGCGGCTCCATCCGGAGCGCTTCCCTCATCCAATCGGCCTCGGAATCCCACTGACCGTCGAAGCGCCCCACGAACCGGCACGCCTCGGCGCCATGAAAGGCGCATTCCGTTTCCAGCGCCAGCACCCGGCGGCCCACCAATTCGCTCGTGTGTCCGGCAAGGTAGCCAGCGGTCTTCCAACACGCTGGACCGTCCAGATCCTCGTGCGCCATGCGCTGCGCAAGCGCCTCGGCATTATTCCAAACCCGGATTTCGCGATGGAGGAGGTTGGCCTCGATATCGAATTCGCACCGGAGCTGTTCGCCCTGATACCGGCCTTGGAGCTGGGCATAAACCGGGGCCGCCTGCAAGGCCAGCCGCACGTTGTTGTTGAACGCCTCAAGATGCCTTTGCCCGTCGCGGCGGCCCTGCTCGAATCCGCATCGAAACGCCAAGGCCCGTGCGCGATGAACCCCCATGAGATACACCAAATGCCGCGATTGGACCGCCATGCCTTCCAGGTCCTCGAAGACGCCGGGCCGGTCCAACAGACTCATCGTCCCGCAGCGGGGCGAGCTTTCCAGCCAGTGATTGCGCTCGCTCTTGAGATAGTGAGCGAGCACGGGGGGCAGTTCGAGAAACACTTGCGCGCTGAGCCGGGTTGGACGCATGGCCAACCTCCCAATTTCTGTTTGGCGAGACCCGAATATTGGAGCAAAGAATAGCCTAAAACGCGGCTGGAAAGCAACCGTTTCGCGCGAAACAGTGTAGAAATCACCAGAATACGCAATATGTGGAGCGCTGAGTGGATGCAGGCGCCCTATATAGCTATTCACACCAGTGCCTCTTCAGGCCTTGATTTGTGGACAATGCGGCGTTGCGCCCCACGATTGGCTCCGGTTGGAATTCACATGGAACGCTGCACCCTTGTCTCCATGCGTGGATAAATACCTAAACGACCCCAGAGGGGTCACAGATAGTAGCCTGGGGTTGAAGCGCGCGCAG
>SKRY01000400.1 GCA_007118235.1 Candidatus Hydrogenedentota bacterium
AAGCCCCGGCCAATAAGGCCGAGGCGGCAGCCGCTCAGCGGACGCGTGCGTCCGCGGCGCGGGTCATCTCCTTGAAGCGCAATAAATATTCCGGAGGCGTGTCGTAGCTCACGCACCCGCACCCCCATACGAAGCGCGCCATCCCGCGCGCCTTTTCCGCCAGCCCGTTGAGCATCTTCTCCAGCCCGTCCCAATCCGCCCGTTCAATCATCTTGGGATCCACGCTGCCGCGAATGATGATTCGGTGCTCGCCTATCCGCTCCCGCATATAGGCGATGTCCGCGAGATAATCAGCCGCGACAAGGCCCGTCCCGCTCGCGATGAAGAAATCGATCAGGCGTGTGGTGTCTCCCCCGAGGATGACGGCGGGCGGCGGAATCTCGTAGTTCGCGCGCACCGCCTCGATAATCCGCTTGTTGTAGGGAACCACATACTGCTCATAGGTGGGCGGATCGATCAGCGGCAGCGTCGCCCAGGATTCAAACAGGTTGACGCTCGCCCCCAGGGCCGCGAACCGGCAGGCCTGCTCCGTGGCCAGCGTGGCGGTGGCGTCCAACAGGGTGTGCACCTTGTCGGGGTCCGTGTACATGTCGCAGATGAGATTCTCGAAACCGCGCAGCTCGGCCGCTTGCGAGAAGGGACCTCCCATGCAGGCGTAGACCCACACCTCATCGCCTATCTCGTGAACCACCCGGTCCACGGCCTCGACAATTAGTCCGAGGCGGTTTCCCGGTCCCGGCTCGGGGATGCTGAGCGCGCCCGGATCGGCCTCATCACCCGCAAGGGGGTGGTCGGTTATCCCCGGTATACTCTTGCCTTCTCCCCGCGACACCGTGCAACCGAAAGCCTCCGCCTCGATATTGTAGATATCGATGCCCACCGTGACGAGGTCGTGATCATACGTTCTGAACCCGGTTAGGGCGGCTTCGGCGATGAGTTCGGCGCTTCGGCTCACCTCGCCGGGACTCTTGTTCAGCAACCGTGCGCCGTGCTCGTAGATCGACGGAACAAAGGGCCAGTGATCCACGAGCTGCCCGTTCCACACAGCATTCATGCGTTCAATCGGTTTCATGCGAACTCCCTCCCATAAGCAACTGGCGGCCGCGCATCCCCAGCCGCGTCCTGACCCGATTGTGCGGGCTTCCCCTCGCCCGCTCCCCGGCGGACCCCTACTCCCTGTACGGTCCGTGCCCTTATGGTAGACGGCGGCAGCTCTCGGATGCAACCGCCGCAAAGGCAACAGGATACTGCATTCCTTGGCGGGAGCAGCGCCGATCAGCACTACAATTTGTTCCTGGGGTTGTGTATATTTGTGTGCATACGCTATACTATGGGTCTACAAGCCAGGTGAACGGAAGGTGTTCGTTTGCCGGGGTGTCCCGCCCGTGTCCCGGCCTTGTACAAGAGGCCCCCAGCAGCCACCGCATTTGCGCCGGATATGTTTTCGCATGGTGGCGTCCTCCAATGCGCGGCGCGTTCGCGAGTAAAATGCAATAGAGGAACGAGTGTATGACCCGGAGCATGACCGGTTTTGGAAAGGCTGTGTGCAACGAGGACGGAGAATCCTTCAGTGTCGAGCTGTCCGCGGTGAATCACCGGTATCTCGATTGCAGCGTGCGGTTGCCGCCGCCGTGGTCCGCGCTGGAGACGTCCGTCAAGGCTTGTGTGAAGGAGCGGTTTGGCCGGGGCAAGATTCAAGTCTACGTTTCGCGTAAGAACAGCGCCGCTGGAAGTCAACCCATGCGGCTGGATGTGGAGCGCGCCCGCCAGTATGTCGAGGACGCCAGGCATCTCACGCGCTTGGTGGGCACCTTTGAGGGGCTTTCGGTGAACACGCTGGTCACCATGGACGGCGTCTTCGTGCCCGCTGAACCCGATGACGATCTTGAGGCGGTGGAAGAGCGGCTCCTGGCTTCGCTGAATGAAGCCATGGATCAATTGGAGACCATGCGCCAGAACGAGGGTCAAGCCTTGGCGGAGGATCTCCGGAAACGGGTGGCCCTTATCCGCGAGATCCTTGAAGCGGTGGAAGAACGCCTCCCCACGCTCAACCAACAGTATGAACAGCGGCTTCGCGAGCGTATCCAGGAATTGGCCGCGGATATCTCTCTCACCGAGGAGCGCATCGCGATTGAAGTGGCCATGATGGCCGACAAAGGCGATGTGACGGAAGAGGTGGTGCGCTTGAAGACCCATCTCGACCACATTGTTGAGTTGCTTGACTCCGTGGAGCCGTGCGGACGGCGCTTGGACTTCCTTGCGCAGGAGATACAGCGGGAAGCCAATACCTTGGGCGTCAAGACGCGGGACACGGAAGTGACCAAGGAGATGCTGCGGATCAAGTCCGAGATTGAGAAGATCCGCGAGCAAGTGCAAAACATTGAGTGAAGATTCCCCTACCCCCCTTCAAAGCGGGAATAAATATCCGCCCGTTAAGCGCCGGGGCATGGTCCTCGTGGTGTCGGCGCCGTCGGGCGGGGGGAAGCACGCCGTGCTAAGCCAAGTACGGAAGCGGGACGCCTCTTTGGGGTACGTCGTGTCCGCCACCACCCGGCGGCCGCGTCCAGGTGAGCGCGGCGGAGTGGATTATCGGTTTCTGACCAAGGAAGCGTTTCAGACCCAAATCGAAGCGGGGGCCTTTGCGGAATGGGCCGAGGTGCATGGCAATTATTACGGAACCCCGCTTGCGGATCTGCAGGAAAGCATGGCCGCCGGGCGGGACACGGTTCTGGAAATCGACGTGCAGGGCATGCGCCAGATCAAACAGACCCGCCTTGAGCCTGTCACCGCCTTTATCATGCCGCCTTCGCTGGAAATCTTGCGGGAACGGCTTGAGCGCCGGGGGGCGGATGAGCCCAGTGAGATGAGTCTCCGGCTTGCCAACGCCCGTGAGGAAATGGCGGCGTGGCCCGAATTTGATTACGTGATTGTAAACGACATGTTGGCCGAGGCCGTTGCGGACCTCGAAGCGATCATCCGGGCGGAACGGCGCCGTACCGTCCGGATGGATATGGAAAAGGAGTTGGAAAACCATGAGAACTCTCTCCCCCGAGGATTTTGAGGGCCGGATTGACGCGATGTACCGGCTTGTGATCCTGGCCTCGCGCCGGGCCGCTCAACTCGCCCGCCCCGAGACGCGTCCGCTGGTTTACACGCAGTCGCGTAAACCCACGGTGATTGCCCTTGAAGAGATAATGGCGGGCAAAGTGACCTACCGGACCAGTCAGGATGATGAAGAGGAATACGTGGAATAACAAA
>SKRY01000255.1 GCA_007118235.1 Candidatus Hydrogenedentota bacterium
CCCAATCCAAGCCGGCCGCCTCGATGAACGTGGGCGCGAAGTCGATGAAGCTCACGTAGTCCTCCACTGCCCGGCCCGGATTCGCGATGTGCTCCGGCCACATGATCGCCAGCGGCACGTGACAGCCATACTCGAAGATCTGGCCTTTTGCCCGGGGAAACGGCATGCCATGGTCCGCCGTCACCACCACCAATGTGTTGTCCAGCTCGCCGCGCCGCTCCAGCAGTTCGAGCATGCGCCCGAGGTGGGTGTCAAAATGCTCGACTTCCAGCGCGTAATCGAGCATGTCCGTGCGGACTTCCTCGGTGTCGGGCCAAAAGGCGGGAACCTTATCGATATCCGACAACTGCTTGCCCGCCTTTTCGATCCCGGAGCGGTACTCGTAGCTCCGATGCGGTTCGTAAGCGCCGTACCAGAAACAGAACGGCGTATCGGCGGGTTTCTCGTCGAGAAAATCCTCGAAGTTCGCCGCGTAATCGATGTTGCTCATGCCGGTAGCCGGCGGTTCGGCGCGTTGCCCATTGTAAGGCTGGCCCGTCAATTGCCGGGGTTCCCCCTCGGCGTCATGCGCATGACCCGGTCCCCAGCCTTTGCCGGTATACCCCACGTGGTAACCGTGTTCGACAAGGGCCTCGGAATACACCTTGAACTTGCTGGGGAAATAACACCAGTGGTTGGCGGCTTCTTCGAGTTGCCACGAGTTACGCCCGGTCAACGTGCTCGCGCGGGCGGGCGCGCACTTCGGATTCGGGACATAACCGTTGTTGAACAGAATCCCCTGCTCCGCCACGCGGTCGAATGCGGGCGTGTTCACCCAGGGGCAGCCGTAAGCGCTGGCGTGGGGGTACGAGATATCGTCGGCCAGCGCGAACAAGATGTTCGGCCGCCTGGTCTCGTTCCCCGCCGCGCTCCCCGCCATGAAGGCCGCCGCCCCCGCCGCAATGGAGGCCTTGCCGAAATCCCGCCGGGTGATTCTGTTGGATCGCTCGCTTGTGGACATGGTCTTTCTCCCTTTCGTTCCCGCTCAGCGGGTTGTTCTATGCTGGTCTGTCTTCTTCTACGATAGTACTAAACGTAGGTAACCAAACGCACGCTTGCCAGCCGCCCTCCAAGAATACCCCTTTCTCCCCTTTTCTCCCAGCATTCGGGACCAAGCTTTGTGTATTGATCCCTCCCGGTTACTACTCCAATCGCCGCAACATGCCATATAGTATAGTCTCAAACATATATATGTAACAATCGACAACAGAAGGGGTATAGTAATTGTGAAGATCATGGCATCAAAACGGATGGCCAGGGGCCGTGTCTGCCGATGGGATGAGGTCAGTGGCGCAATTCGGAATACACGTAACTAACTTGATATGAACAAAGTGACGACAGGGAGAGCCGAGCATGATGACAAGGACACGGTTGACAGTGTTGGCGGCGGGCGTAGCCATCGCCTTGACTGGCTGTCCGCCGGAACCAGAGACCTACAAAGCGGAGACCGTGCCGTTGAAGGCGTTCCCAGGGGCGCTACTGAATAACCATGGCGAGATCGCGGGAATCCACACGGAGGATGTGTTGGAAGACGGCGTCCCCGCAGTCGGTATCTGGAAGGATGGCGTCTTCACACCGCTGGACGCTCCCGAAGATACCGAGGTCCAGATCAACCATTTCAATGACACCGGCATCGTTGTGGGGCGGCTCGGGCCGCGAGCCGACTCGCCGCTCCACTTGTGGGGAGAACCCCGTGGCGAAGGTAAGACCGTGCTTCCGCCTCCTCCACATCATGCCCTTAGCCACATCTTCGGGTTGAATAACCACGGCGACATGACAGGCTGGGCCCCAGACCCAATAGAGAACGGCAGTGGGTTCATTCAGGGAAAGCCCATGCGGATTTGGGCTGATGGCGAAGCCGAGGAACTGCCCGAATTCGAAGCGCCCGAGGATAAAGAGTATACGTACCGCTCCCGGCCCACCGGCATCAATGATGAAGGTGTAGTGGCGGGAACCGCGCTGGCCAATCTGGTTGATAGCGGCGAGATGTATCCGTTGGTATGGAATGCCGGCGGCCTCATCGAATTGTCCACCGGCCCCCGGAGGTTTGGACGCACTGCGGACTTGAACAACGAGGGCTGGATCGTGGGCGCTGTCCACGACGGCGGCAGTTTTGGGTTTGGACCACCGGCACTGGACGATGGGCTCGCCGCCGTCTGGCGGCCCGATGGGATTCTTCATACGTTAAGGCGCGACGGCTGGAATTTGCGCGGAACTCCCGGTATCACCAACGGGAACTCCGTATTGACGATATACCAGACGCCGACGGGCGAACAACCGGTCCAGTTCAAGACGGTGGTGTGGGAATGGGACCCCGTGGCGGAAACCTTCGCGCCGCATAATGTGGCCGAAGGGACCGATCTCGAGGACGCCGAAGACCTCAGTTTTGTAGGGATTGATACAAACGACGCGGGCCAGATTCTCGCGAGGGTCAGCGAACCCGGCTCTGAGGAATGGCGCCTGTACCTGCTGACTCCGGCCGAGTAGCGGAACATAGGTGTTGGCGTTTGTCTCGCCTGTACAGGTATAGCCATACTACCGCACCTCTGGCGGCGCGCCCAGTTGCCGCCAGAGGTAGGTGTACTCAAGGGCATGGCGTTTCGCCGCTTGAATGGCGTCCGCGGCGGCGTCGTGACCGCCCTCGATGTTCTCGTAGTAGTAGACGGAGTGGCCCATGTCCAGCATGCGGGCGGCCATCTTGCGGGCGTGGCCGGGATGGACGCGATCGTCTTTGGTCGAGGTCACAAAGAAGACCTCGGGGTAGTCCGCATCCTGCCGCAGGTTGTGGAAAGGCGAATAGGCCTCTATCACGGGAGCGAGTTCGGGGTCTTCGGGATCGCCGTATTCGGCCATCCAGCTTGCGCCCGGCGGGAGTTTGTGATAGCGCAGCATATCCAGGAGCGGCACCCTGCACACCACGGCGCCAAACAGTTCCGGCCGTTGCGTGAACGCGGCGCCGACGAGCAGGCCGCCGTTGCTTCCCCCCAGAATGCCGAGCTGCTCCGGGGTGGTGATCCCCCGCTCCACGAGATCTTCCGCCACGGCGATGAAATCGTCGAAGGCTTTCTGCCGGTCTTCCTTCAAGGCGGCCTGATGCCATTCGGGACCGTACTCTCCCCCGCCCCGTATGTTCGCCAAGGCGTATACGCCGCCTTGGTCAAGCCAAAGCCGGCCGGGAATGGCCAGGTAGCCCGGCGTCATGGAGATTTCGA
>SKRY01000218.1 GCA_007118235.1 Candidatus Hydrogenedentota bacterium
AGCATGTCCTTGAACACGTTGAGCGCGACATGCGGCTCGAAGGTGAAGGCCATGCCGTCCCTCCATGCCCGGCCCCACTCGCGGATACGGTCCACGGGGAAATACCATTCATGTTCGCCGGGCCCCATGCCGAGGTACTCCTCGCGCTCCTCGCGGGTCCAGGCCTCGTCCGATTCGTAATGCTGGTACACCCTTTCGTAGAACTCGCGCGACAGACCGCCGATGGTGGCCATCCGGCCGGTGTCGGTTTGGCCCAAGCCCGCGCTGCTCATCCCGCCGATGTGGCGATTCACCGAGATGATTGCGACGGAGCGATCCATGCGCGCGGCCTGGACCGCAGCCGTCACTCCGCCGGACGTGGCTCCGTACACGACGACATCGTAGCGTTCGGCGCTCTCATCCGCGGCGGCGGAGACAGGATAGCCCGCGATTATGACTAGGGAAAGCACAAAGGATAGCGTGATGATCAATCGGTGCGGCATGGCTGGGAAACTCCTCATTCAAGTTGAACCGGGACGCGCCATGGCGACGGACCCTCGGGGCGCAGTTCGATTGGACGCTTCATGCTATTCGGGCGAAAGCCAGCGAGTCAAGTCAGCGTAGCCAACGTTCGCGTTGACAGATGTTGGCCGCCTCTGCTAGGGTATCGCACATTCGGAGCTTCCGATTTTCTTTATCCGCAAGTTCGAAGTTCGTGGAGGGTTTTGTCGCATAATGAACATAAAGATCACGGGCCGTCACACGGAACTGACGGATTCGATCAAGGACCATGTCGAGAGAAAGCTGGAGAAATTCGAGGCGCACTTCGATAAGCCCATGGATATCGATGTGGTTCTTACCGTGGAGAAACACCGCCACATCGCGGATGTGACGCTGCTATCCAACGGCGTGCGGATTCACGCGGAGGAGTCCTCCAACGATATGTATACATCGGTGGACGCCGTGGTGGACAAGATTGACCGCCAGATCCGCAAGATCAAGGAACGCCGCAACAAGGGTTTCCGTCCCAAGAAACTGGCCGAGGCCGAGCTGGAGGCCCAGCCGGAGGCCGGCATGCTGACCGCGGACGTGTTCGGGGATGACGATAAGCCGGGCGATCAAGACGACGGGCTCCCTCATACGGATCGCCCCATTATCCAAGAGACCCTGGATCGCAAGCCCATGGACGAGGAGGAAGCGGCCATGCAGCTTGAGCTTTCCGGCGAAGGGTTTCTCATGTTCACGAACGCGAAAACGCAGCACATTAATGTGATGTACGTGCGCGAGGATGGCAGCTTCGGCCTGATCCAACCCCAATTCTGAGGCCGCGGCCAACCCCCGCGGTCCCCTCTGCCGCGCGGAGTTCCGGATGGATACCCAAAACCTGCCCGTCAACCGCAAGGAGAGTATCCCCGTTGCGCGGTTGCTTGACCGCATGGCGGATGAACTCGAATTGGAGGTCATCGCCGGATTTCAGGGGATTGGCCGGCCGGTTCTGATATCCGACATCAACCGGCCGGGCCTCGCGTTGGGCGGGTACCTCGATTACTTCGCCAACGATCGCATCCAGATTCTCGGCAACACCGAGATACACTACATGGAACAGCTTTCCGTGGCGGAATTGGAGGCGCGCCTCGAAGGGATATTCGCCTTTGAAATCCCCGCCTTCTTGCTTTCCCGCAACCTACGGCCGCAGCCGCTGTTCCTGGACATGTGCAACCGGCGCGGCATCCCGGTGCTGACATCCAAGCGAACCACGGACGAGGTCATCAGCAGCATCATCCTCTTCCTCGCCGACGAGTTCAGTCCCGAGACGGTCATCCACGCCACCGCGGTGGACTGCTACGGTGTCGGCTGTCTTATCGTGGGAGCGCCGGGGATCGGGAAGAGCGAGACGGCCCTGGAGTTGGTCGAACGGGGACACCGCCTGGTGGCGGACGATGTGGTGTCGTTGAAGAAGCGGCGAGGCGAGTCGATCATGGCCGAAACCTCCCCGGTTATTGAGCACCACATGGAAATCCGGGGTATCGGCATTATAGACATCAAGAGCGTCTACGGTGTGGGCCGAGTTCGCAACTCCGAACGCATCGGACTGGTGGTCGAACTGGAGGAATGGAATGAGCAGGCCCAGTACGATCGCACTGGTTTGAGCGAGTCCTACGTCAATATTCTTGGCGTGAAGGCTCCGTATTTGCTGATTCCCGTGCGGCCCGGGCGGAACATCGCCATCATCGTGGAGGTGGCGGCGCTGAACCATCGCCTCAAGGAGCTTGGGGTTCATCCCGCGCAGGAGTTGAACCAGCGCTTGATGAATCTCATGAACCACACTAATGTCGACTGACGCGCCGCGTTTCGTGTTGGTCACCGGTCTCTCAGGGGCCGGCAAGGGACAAGTGCTGCGTTTCTTGGAGGACCTCGGGTATTACTGCGTGGACAATCTTCCGGTTCAGCTCATTTCCACATTTGCCGAGCTTGTAGCCAGCAGCGGTCAGCAGCATTCGCGAATCGCCATATGCGTGGACGCGCGGGCCCGGGAAGGGCTCCTGCAGGCCCCGGCATATTTGGACGAAGTCCAGGAGTTGGGCATGCAACCCGATGTGTTGTTCCTGGACAGCTCCGACAAGACGCTGGTCCAACGGTACAGCGAAACACGGCGGCGCCATCCCTCGTCCCCCACGGGGAGCATCGAGGAGGGAATCCGGCGGGAACGGGAGCTTTTGGAGCCCGTGCGCGGCCGGGCGGACCTGATCATCGACACGAGCGCCACCTCCCTTCAGGAATTACGGGAACGCATCGCGACGGTCTTCCGTGGCGGCAAGGCAAGCCACCAGCTCGTCGTCACGGTACTGTCGTTCGGATTCAAGTATGGCGTGCCCCAAGAGAGCGATCTTGTTTTTGACGTGCGCTTCCTGCCTAATCCGTATTACGACGCCGAGCTGAGGACACACACCGGCATCGAGCCGGATGTGCGGGATTTTGTGTTGGACAACGACGACGCCCGGCAGTTTCTTGAGCGGGTGCGCGGCTTGCTGAAGTTTCTCCTGCCACGATACAGCGCGGAGCCGAAGTCCTACCTCACCATTGGGGTGGGATGCACGGGAGGCCGCCACCGGTCGGTGGCCGTGGCGCACGAGTTGGCGTTGTTTCTCAGGGAACTCAAGCATGACGCGCGGCTGCGCCACCGCGACGTGGCGCATTTGGACTGACAACCTGCGTTTCGCCGGTGTTTCGCCGGTTTCAATCCGCCGCCTGAAGGCGGCTCAACCTTGCGGGGAAAACCTATGACCGCCTCGATCGACCTGATATTCGGCTGCCATTCGCACCAGCCCACCGGCAACTTCCCCGAGGTGTTCCGGGAAGCCTACGACAAGGCGTACCGCCCGTTCGTGGATGTGCTGGAACAGCATCCGCACATGCATGTCACGCTGCATTACACCGGTCCGCTGCTCGATTGGTTTCTGGAGAATGAGCCCGACTTCATCGCGCGCTTGCGCAACTTGGTTCACGCCGGGCAAGTCGAGATCATGGGAGGCGCGTACTACGAACCCCTCCTTTGCGCCATACCCGAGAGGGATGGGATTCAGCAGATCGAGCGCATGAACGCGTTTTGCGAGAAGCATTTCGGCGGGCCGCCCGCGGGCATGTGGCTGGCGGAGCGCGTTTGGGAGCCTCACCTGCCCCACATCGCTAGAAAGGCAGGCATGGGGTATACGGCGCTCGATGACACGCATTTTCAGTACTCCGGGATGGAGCCAGAGGAACTGTTTGGCTATTACGTCACCGAGAACGAAGGATATACCCTAAACGTCTTCCCCATTCTCAAACAACTGCGGTACAGCATCCCTTTCCGCCAAGTTGGCGAGTCCATCGAGTTTCTCCGCCGCAACGCGTCAGAAGACGAAGCCCGCTGTGCCGTTATTCATGACGACGGGGAAAAATTCGGGATTTGGCCGGAAACCTATCGCAGCGTCTACGAAGAAGGCTGGCTGCATGAGTTCTTTCAAGAAGTGGGCCGCCAACAGGATTGGCTCCATTCGGTGACTTACTCGGAGTTCATGCAAAAGGCGCCCGCCAAGGGACGAACGTATCTCACCTGCGCGTCGTATGAGGAGATGATGGCGTGGGCGTTGCCCGCCAAGACGCAACGGCGCCTCAACGCCGTCACCGAATGGGCGAAGAGCCGGGACGATGACTTCGGCCGGGACGTGGCCTTCTTCACCCGGGGCGGATTCTGGCGCAATTTCTTGGCGAAGTATCCCGAATCGAACAACATCCAGAAGAAAATGCTCTTCGTGAGCCGGAAGATCCGGGAAGTGCCGCGCAAGCACCGGAACGAGCGATATGAGGAAGCCAAGCGTTTGTTGCACGAGGGACAGTGCAATTGCGCGTACTGGCACGGCGTGTTTGGAGGGTTGTATCTAAACCATTTGCGGACCGCCCTCTACGAGAAGCTCATCCGGGCCGAGACCATCGTGGACGAGCTGACCAATCAGACGGAAAACGAGTGGGTGCGGCGGCATGTCAAGGACTTTGACGCGGACGGTTACGACGAGATCATCCTGGAGAGTCCACGGCTGTGGGCCGGTTTGAGCCCGCGTGATGGCGGGACCCTGTTCGAGCTTGACCTGAAGCCCAAGGCCTTCAATTTCCTGAACACCCTCGCCCGCCGGGAAGAGTTCTACCACGACGCGGTGTTGCAAGGACAGGCCCATGTGGCGGGGACAGGCGACGATGGCGGCCACAGCATCCATGAGCTGGTGCGGGTCAAGGAAGCCGGACTCGAACATTACCTCATCAACGACCCCTACCGCCGGGTTAGCCTGCGGGATCACTTCATTCCCGCCGACACCAGCCCAGAGGCCCTATGGCGGGCTAACCACGAGGAGCTGGGCGATTTCGCGGCCGGTGTGTACAGTTTTGAAATGGGCCGCCGCCGCGTTACCCTGCACCGGGAAGGGCAAGTCTTGGCGCCCAATGGCCGCAGGCACGCCGTATCGGTCACGAAGTCCGTCCGGCTCGAAAAGGATGCATCAGGCATTGCAATACGCTATGATATTGACAATGTCAGTAACAACAGTGTAGCAGCCTTGTTCGGCGTGGAATTCGCCGCCAACCTCCTTAGTGGAGCAACGTTCGACCGCTACTATTGGTCCGAGGACCGGGACCTGAATCACGCCAAACTCGCCACGCTGGGTTGTGAAGCCAACCTTAGCCATATCGCCCTTCGGGACGACTGGCAACAAGTGGAGATGGGCCTGCGGTTTGATCCGCCGGCGCGGGTCTATCAATTCCCCATAGAGACGGTCAGCCAGTCGGAAGGCGGCCAGGAGCGGATTTATCAGGGGAGCGTGGTTCTCCCTTGCTGGCCCCTTCACGAGGCCCCCGAACACAGGACCACCATACGAATCCGCTTGGAAGCCCTTGACACAGGATCACACGCCTGATTATGAAAGAAGTTACCGAGGAACTCGCAATCGTAAACAACTTGGGGATGCACGCACGCCCCGCGGCCACGCTTGTGCAAACCGTGTTGGAGTTCGAGAGCGATGTTACGATTCAAAAGAATGGGCGGGAAGTGAATGCGAAGAGCATCATGGGATTGCTGACGCTGGCCGCGGCGCAAGGCAGCCGCGTGACCGTCACCTGTAAGGGACCGGACGCCGAGGAAGCGATGGAAGCCGTCCGGACGTTGTTTGAAACGGGATTTGGGGAATAATAAGTGGAGATCGCGCTTCATGGCATAGGAGTGAGCCCGGGCATCGCCATTGGACCGGCGAAGACTTTCGGGCTGGACAGCCTTGAAATACCGCAATACAAAGTAACCGGCCCCGAGGCGGAACTGGAGCGATTCACCCAAGCCGTCGACGACGTTCGCCAGGATTTGGTCCGCTTAAGGGAGAAGACGGCCAAGGAAGCGGGCGAATACAACGCGTCGATTTTCGACGCGCATATCATGGTGCTCGATGACGTTACCCTTCACGAGGAGATTTCCCAGCGGGTCCGGGAGGAAGGGTTTAACGTTGAATACATCCTAAACGACCTGATCAGCCAGCAAGCCGCGATCATGGAGACGATCGAGGACCCATCCTTCCGTGACCGAATGGGAGACATCCTTGACGTGGGCCGCCGCATTCTGGGGCGGCTGTTGAACACGGAGCTGGAGAGTCTAGAGCATCTCGACGAACCCGCCATCATCGTGGCCCATGAACTGTCGCCCTCCGACACGGCCAAGATTGATCTCAAGAACGCCCGCGGCATCATCACCGACATGAGCGGCCCGACGTCACACACCGCCATTCTGGCGCGGGCGTTCGCCATCCCCGCGGTTGTTGGTCTGAAAAACGCCGGCGCTCACATACATCCCGGCGACACCATCATCCTGGACGGCAGCGCGGGACGGGTGTTCATCCGGCCCAACGAGGAGACGCTGGCCCGGTACCAGGACCGGCAGGAACAAGAAGAACAGCAGTTGGAGGCCCTCCAAGCGCTCCAGACATCTTGCGCGACGACCTGCACCCTGGACGGACACGAAGTTCCACTCATGGCGAACATTGAGTTGCCCGTGGAGGTCACGGACCAACTCAAGCGGAAGGCCGACGGGGTCGGCTTGTACCGGACCGAATACCTTTTTCTAAACCGCACCTCACTGCCTACCGAGGAAGAACAATACCAGGCCTATGCCAGTGTGGTGGAAGCCATGAACCCGCTGCCGGTCACGCTGCGTACCCTGGACTTGGGCGGGGACAAATTCGCTTCCCACATTCCGCTGGCGGAGGAACTCAACCCCCAACTGGGCTGGCGGGCGGTCCGTTTCTGCCTGGAACGGCCGGACATCTTCAAGGCGCAGTTGCGCGCCATACTCCGGGCCTCGATTCACGGCAATGTCCAGGTCATGTTTCCGCTCATCAGCGGGCTCGATGAACTTCTCCGGGTGAAGGAAGTCTTCAACGACGTATGCGCCGACCTGCAACGGCGTTCCGTGGCGTTTCGCAAGGACATCAAGATCGGCTGCATGATCGAGGTTCCGTCGGCCGTGGCCGTGGCCGATCACCTGGCCCGGAATTGTGACTTTTTCAGCATAGGAACGAATGACCTTATCCAATATAGCTTGGCGGTGGACAGGGTGAACGAAAAGATCGCCCACATGTATGAACCCGGTCATCCCGCCGTGCTGCGCATGCTGCAGCAAACCGTCGCCGCGGCGCGGGAAGCAGGGATTCCATGCAGCATCTGCGGCGAGATGGCCGGCGCGCCGCTATTCACCGAGGTTCTCGTGGGGTTGGGCATGACTTCACTGAGCATGTCCATGGTGGCCATCCCCCAGGTGCGGGCCGAACTCATGAGTATCCGCCTCGACGAAGCCAAGGAAACGGCCGCCAAGACAACCCAGATGGGATTGGTGGAGGATGTGCGGGGCTATCTGCAACAACGCCACGAAGACCGTCACGCATTACAGACTTCCATTCAACAGTATTCGCGCGCGGATGATGCCGCAAAGGTAAGGACCAAATAATCGTGCGCACCCGCATTATTCTACTGGGATCCACGGGATCAATTGGAAATAGCGCGCTGGAAGTGGTGCGGCGGTACCCCGATCGCTTCGAGATTGTGGGACTCGCCGCCTGCTCCAATGTGGAGGCGTTGAAACGGCAGTGCGCCGAGTTTCGCCCGCGCTGCGCGGCCATCGTGGACGAGACGCTCGCCCGGGAGGCGACGGCGCGCGCCCTGGATGTGGAGAAGCTCTATCGTGGTCCCGAGGGCGCCCAAGCGCTGGTGGAGGAAGAGGCTGACATCGTGCTCGCCGCGATGGTCGGCGCCGCGGGGCTATCCCCAGTGCTTGCGGCCATCCGTAGCGGAAAGCGGGTGGCGCTGGCGAACAAGGAGCCGTTGGTGAGCGCGGGCGCGCTGATAATGAGCGAGGCCCGCCGCATGGGCGTACCCGTGCTTCCCGTGGACAGCGAGCACAGCGCGATCTTTCAGTGTATCGAAGGGCAACGGTCCGAAGACATTCATCAGATCCACCTGACGGCCTCGGGCGGCCCCTTCTACAAACGCGACCGCGCCTCCATGAATGGAATCAGCCCCGATGAAGCGGCCAGCCACCCAACATGGGACATGGGCCGCAAGATCAGCGTTGATTCGGCGACCCTAATGAATAAGGGACTCGAGATCATCGAGGCCATGTGGCTGTTCGACGCCGCCCTGGAGAAGATTGGGGTAGTAATCCATCCCCAGAGCATCGTTCACAGCCTCGTGGAATTCACCGATGGCGGCATCCTGGCCCATCTGGGTCCCACGGACATGAAGTTTCCGATTCAATACGCTCTCACCTGGCCCGAGCGGGTACGCGCACCCATGGCGCGTCTGGATCTCACCAGCATGCCCGCCCTGACCTTCGCCAAACCCGATTTCTCGGAATTCCCTTGTCTGCGTCTGGCGATGGAGGCCGCCCGCCGGGGCGGAGGCGCCCCCGCCATCCTCAACGCCGCCAATGAAACGGCGGTGGAAGCGTTCTGTGAGGGCCGGCTGCCGTTTCTCCAGATAAGCGAGGTGGTCGAGGCCGCGCTTGACCAAGTGGAATCCCCAAACGAGATTACCTTTGACACCATCATGGAAGCCGATGCAGCCGGACGGCGGTTTGCCCGAGCTTTCATTGACCAGGCTGGAGTTCGCGTTTAATCATGCTATTGAATATCGTCATCTTCCTACTTGTTCTTGGCGTGCTCATCTTTTTTCATGAGCTGGGCCATTTCCTTGCGGCAAAATCGTTCGGCATTTACTGTGAACGTTTCAGCCTAGGCATGCCGCCCCGCTTGTGGGGAATCAAGTGGGGAGAAACCGACTATTGCATCGGCATGCTGCCCATCGGCGGCTATGTGAAGATGGCGGGCCAAGAGGATGCGCCCCGCAGCGAGGAGGAACAAGAGCGGGACTTCGGGCACATCCCAAAGGAGCGTTGGTTCAGCAGCAAACCGCCTTGGCAACGGGCCGTTGTGCTGGTGGCGGGGCCGCTCATGAACCTGGTGTTGGGGGTTGGGCTTTATGCGCTCATGCTGGGTTTGGGGGCCGAGGTCTTGGAGAGCGATGTGGAGGCCCGCATCGGAGAAGTGGAGGCGGGTTCGCCCGCCGAGAACGCGCCATTGTATGCCCTCAACGATGCGGAACCCAGCCTGGATGAACCGCCGGCCGCAACAGGCTGGCGAACGGGCGATCGCGTACTCACGATGGACGGCGGCCGTGTGGACACCATGCAAGATGTCCTCTTGGGCGCCATTCTCAGTGGCGGGGAGCAGCGCGTCTTTGAAATCGAACGCACCACGCCCGATGGCGCCGCGCAACGTTTTCTATCGCCCTTGCGTCCCCGAAAAGCCGAGGACGCGGATCATCCCCGCTTCGGCGTGCGCGCCTACCAGTCGGCCTTGATTCATGACGTGCACGAAGGCTCTCCCGCCGATCAAGCCGGCTTGGAAGCTGGTGATATTATCCGGCAAGTGGATGGGCGTGAGGTGGATATGGGGCTTCTCACGGATTACATCGAGAAACAAGCGGAGGAGACGCCCATCGAGTTGCTGGTCGAACGGGACGGCGAGTACGTGACGATTGAGGTCACTCCCCAGCGGGTAGGCCGCTTCGTGGGACTGCGCACGTCTCCCCCCATAACCCGCCCGGACCAGACCGATCCCGAGGCCAAACCCGAAGTGATGGCGGTCTCGCCGGAGCTTGAAGAGCAGAGCGATATCCTGAGCCAAGATATCATCATCGAGGTGGAAGGCGAACCAGCCACTGTTGAGCGCCTCTACGAGATTCAACAAGAGCGCATCGGCGACACGCTTGAACTGACCGTGCGGCGGCCATCCATTGGATACGGGATTCTCCGCTCCGAGGAGGTCGCTACCGTCCATTTGGAGGTAACGCCCGTCGGAAATATCGGGGTCACGTTCGGGCCGCGCACGGTGTTTCACCGCGTTCCCCTCGCCGACGTGCCTTCGGAGGCAACGCGCAAGAGCTATCAAGCCGTGACCCAGGTCCTGCGAACGGTGCAGTTGCTCGCCATGCGTGACCTTAGCATGCGTGAACTGGGCGGTCCCGTCATGATCTACCAAGTAACCACCACCGCGGCGGAACATGGCCATTACCTGTTCCTGCAAATCATGGCGTTCATCAGCATCAACCTGTGCATCTTCAACCTGCTGCCCTTGCCTGTGTTGGACGGCGGACAACTCGTGTTCGTTGCCATCGAGGCCGTGCGGCGCAAACCCGTGAGCGCGAAGGTGTTCGAGATAACGCAGATGGCGGGACTGTTTCTTATTGTTTCACTCATCTTGTTCGTCACGTACAACGACATCGTACGCTTGGTGAACATGGCCATTCCCTGAGGCCAGATTTGCGTGCGGGTGTAGATTGTTGTCATGCATGGACTTTAGCGCCGGTTGAGACGAAACACCTTACCGGATGGTGGCCCAACGACGCGCCGGAGGCGCGATAGCGATTACCCTGGGGCAAGCGAAGCGCAGCCCCAGGGTAGGCGTCCCCCGAGTTTCCGTCCTGAAAGGACGGGACAAGGGCGCGGCGTTCGCCCCGGTCCCTTCAGGACCGATTTCGATTTGGGGGGCCTGTGACCTAAGGCTGCGCTTCGCTTGCCCTAGGCTACTTCCCATGGCGCTTTCAACGCCTTGCACGCTCACGGTCGCGTGCGCGACAAGCTCCAGATTCGGAGTTACGCGGGGCATCTCTCTTCGTGTATGGCCCATACGTAGTAGATACAAGATGCGTTGCGGCAAAGAGCGGCACGGAACTGTTGGCCAGATCGGACGCAATTGGGGCGGACTGAGCGCCAGGCGGCGCCTCGGCCGATGCTCATCCGGCCCGCGTGACTTTCAGCCAAGACATCCGCGAGTATCCACTTAACACAAGACAACGGGAGGGAGAACGAGCAAACAATGGGGTATATCACCTGCAAATTTGGGGGCAGCTCCCTTGCGGATTCCGCTTGCCTCAAGGGCGCGGCCAATATTATCGATAGCAATTCAGACCGCCGCTACATTGTGCCGTCCGCGCCGGGAAAGCGGCATCCAAAAGACATCAAGGTCACGGACCTGCTATATACGTGGCAAACGCTGGTCCAACAGGGACTGGATCCCGGCCAGCCGATGCAGCTCGTCACGGAGCGCTACAGTCAGTTGGCGCAAGAGCTGGACTTGAAGGTTGACGTGCAGCGCGAGTTGGACCTCATCGCGGCGGAATGCCCCCTGCACCCTGAACCCGACTATATGGCTTCGCGGGGAGAATACCTGAATGGATTGCTCTTCGCGGAGCTGCTGCGCGCGACCTTCGTGGATCCGCTCGAACTCATCAAGTTTGACGAAGAAGGGTATCTCGATCCCGTGAGTTATGACCTCATGGGCCAAGCGCTCGCCTCCCCCGGCCGCTACGTGATCCCGGGCTTCTACGGTTCGACGCCCGACGGAAAGGTGAAGACCTTCTCGCGCGGTGGCAGCGACATCACGGGGGCCATCGTGGCGCGCGCCACGAAGTCGCGGCTTTACGAGAATTGGACCGACGTGTCCGGTTTCCGCATGGCGGATCCGCGGATCGTGCCGAACGCGCAGTACATTTCCGAGATAACCTACCAAGAATTGCGCGAACTTGCCTACATGGGGGCGAATGTGCTCCATGACGAAGCAATCTTCCCCGTGCGCGAACCCGGCATCCCCATCAACATTCTGAACACGCGCGCGCCCGGGGAACCAGGAACGCTTATTGTCGCCACACGGGAACCCAAGACGCCGGTTTGCGGCATTGCCGGGCAGCGGGGTTTCACGATGATTAATGTGGAAAAGACCCTCATGAACCGCGAACTCGGCTTCGGGCGGCGGGTCCTGTCCGTGTTGGAGGATCATGGCGTTAGCTTCGAACACATGCC
>SKRY01000074.1 GCA_007118235.1 Candidatus Hydrogenedentota bacterium
CCACGCCCACGGCTTGGAGCGCGTTGTTACCGACCGGTCCCACCAAACTGAGGATGCGCCGGGCCGGATCGGACATGTGCGCGCTCATCTGGCGGCCCATGGAGTGGGATTCCACATTGCCCAGAAGAGAATGAAAGAACATGGCGGGCGGAACGCCCCGGGCCAGCATGAGGGCTTTGTCCCGGTAATGGAGGTGAAGCCAGTCCTGATCCTCAAGCGCGAAATGGAACACGGCGGTGGCTTCGTGACCCGCGCCGGCGACGTGGAAGAAGCCTTCCCGGCTGGCTACTAGATCTCGCTCGAATTCATCCACCCGCCGGCTCGTGAGCATGTAGCGATAGAGCGTCAGCAAGGAAGGGTGCGGCCGCTCGTGCTCGCTAACCGTGGTTGTGGACGCGGCCTGTCTGGTGATGCGTTGATTCAAGGAACGGCTCCCGGCAAATCCCAATCAAACCCATCCGCGCCGCTAGCTCCCCGGCGTAAGCGTAACCCGGCGGCGGCGTGGAACCTCAGGGGCAACACACGTGAACGCTATTCATAATCCAACGTGAATGCTAGCATCTTGGCCCGCCCGGCACAAATCCCCTGGCCCGGCGGCCCCGCGTCATGCGCGCTGGAGTGAACAGAGGCCTTGAATTGCCATATCTTGTTGCGAGTAGTCTACTACATAGCATAAAATGGGGTGGATTTCCCATACGAGGTCTCTGAAAAAGGCCCGTTTTTCCGCAACCCTCCAGGGAACAACGCGCCAGTCCCTTTTCTTCATGGTGTTTCGGCTAGGCGTCGCCGCAGTCATCTAAATAAGGTCACTTATCGCATGGATATTTGGCGAATTCTATCCCGTTCTTTGGGCGCTTTTTTGTTCGTGGCCGCCGTGACACTTGCTTCGTCGTCGTTTGCGCAGGAAAGCGATCTCCCCGCCGAGCCGGAAGAAGCTGAAGATGTGGCGGAAGAGCCGCTTCCGGAGCCGGAGCGGCCTGAGTTCAATCTGACCCATCCCCGGGCGACGGTCCGCACCTTTCTAGACGCGATGAATGCGGTGGAAGCCGGGGAGCCTGCCCGCATCGCCGATGCGATGGAATGCTTCTATCTCAGCGAGGAACAGCCGGAGGCGCTGGCGGCCACGCGCGCCCGGCAACTCTTCGAGATCTTTGACGAACTCACCATCGACTTGCAGGCGATTCCGGATGACCCGGAAGCCGGGCAATTCGAGTGGGCGCTTCCCCGGGACGTAATGCTGGTCCTTCACCGTTATGAGGATGGGTTATACCGTTTTAACAGCGCCACGGTCCAAGCCATCCCCGATATCCATGTACGGATTGTTGAGGAAGAACCGCCTCCCGAGCCCGCTCCTCGACCTCCCGCGCGGGAAGCGGAGACTCCGGCGGCTCCAAGCCCCCCTCCGGAAATCACCGAGCCCATTCAAGCCACCCTTGATCCGGATCTTCAAACGCCCCGCGCAACCATGCGGACGTTCTTGGAGGGGATGCAGGATTGGGACGAGAATGGCCGTGACCAAGCCGTGAAGACCCTGGACATGACCGGCGTCACGGTGGTGAACCGCGATGAGGCGGCGTTCCTGTTGCGGGATATCTTGGCGCGCTTTGGCGAGATTGTTCCCCAAGAGATCCCCAACCGGCGGGAGGGCGCGCCCTACGAGCATGAGTTGCGCCATCCCCGCCTAGACGAGGTATATGGGGTGGTCACCATTGCCCCCACGGCGCGCGGGCAATGGAAATTCAGCGCGGACACCGTCGCCAATGTCCGGGAGTTGCACGCCACGGTGGAGCATTTTCCCATCCTTGACGCGACCTACGAGCGGCACATTCCCCTGTCGTTGCGCGTCCGCAATTGGGTGGCCCACAGCGCGCCGTTTCTCCTGCAACGCAGCGTATATCTCGAGAACTGGCAGTGGCTGGGTTTGGTCACCATTATTCTGGTGGGCACGCTTATTGGCCGGGGCATTACGTGGGTCCTGTCGCTGGGAATGCATCACTGGTTTAGCCGGACCGAACTAACCCTGGACGAGGCTTTCGAGAAGTCCTTCATTCACCCCGTGCGCGTGGCGATCATGGCATGGGCTTGGTTTCTGGGGTTGAGCATCCTTGGCCTGCCGGACAACGTCGTGGGGACGCTCGAAGGCGCCGCCAAGCTTGTGACGGCTCTGGCGGCGGTGTGGGCTTTCTACCGGTTCGTGGATATCGTCGGCTACTATATCACGGAGCGGGCGGCCAAGAACCAGCGCCGGTTCGACGACCTATTGGCGCCTTTGATCACGCGTGGCCTGAAAGTCCTGGCCGTGGTGTACGGCGTGGTGATCGTGTCCGAAATCTTCGATATCACCCTGACCAGTCTCCTCGCCGGTTTGGGGTTGGGCGGTTTGGCCCTGGCCTTGGCTGCTCAGAGCACCGTGTCGAATATTTTTGGGTCGATCACGGTGCTCTTCGATCGGCCCTTCCAGATCGGCGACTGGGTGAAGATCGGCGACGTCGAGGGCACCGTGGAAATCGTGGGAATGCGTAGCACGCGCGTGCGCACGTTCTACAATTCGCTCGTGACGATCCCCAACGCCGATATGATAACCGCCACCGTGGACAACATGGGCGCGCGCCTGTACCGCCGCACCTATACCACGCTCAACCTCACCTACAGCACGTCCCCGGAGAAAATCGAGGCCTTTTGCGAGGGCATACGCGAAATCATCCGGTTGCATCCCTATACCCGGAAGGATTTCTTCGAAGTCCGGTTCACCGAATTCGGTGAAGACGCCCTCAAGATCATGATCTACGTTTTCCATCAAGTGCCCGATTGGAGTTCGGAGCTGCGGGAACGCCACCGGTTATTCATTGACATCATCCGGCTGGCCAAACGCGTGGGCGTCGAATTCGCCTTCCCCACGCAAACCCTCTATCTGCACCGTGGGCAAGAAGGCGGGATCCCGCTCGCCAAGGGGCCGCATCCCAAGACCTTGCAGCAGGCCTTCATCTGGGGGCAGCGTGAGGCGGAGAATGTCATAAGCGGCGTGGCGCCGGAGGACGAGGAGGACGAAGAGGACAGTGGTTCGTAACGCACCGATATGAGGCGAGCGCGGATGCCGCGTTACCCTTGGCGGCGGCGCCAGCGAACAGTCCCCTCGGAGAGTAGGTCCAAGGCCTTGTGATGCGCCGGGGGGCAACGTAAAGTACACAAAAGGGGAGGGTGACACCATGAAGCAATGTATTTGGGGAGTTGCC
>SKRY01000304.1 GCA_007118235.1 Candidatus Hydrogenedentota bacterium
GGGCGAAAGGCCGCGTGTTCATGGGACAAGAGGCCTTGGACCTTGGGTTGGTGGATAGCCTCGGCGGTTACCCCGAAGCCATTGAGATGGCCCGGGAGCTGGCTGGGCTCGCCGAGGATGAGCCGGTCGAGATCAAGGAGTTCCCCCCGCCGAAAAGCCTGGAGCAGATGCTTATGAAACTCTTCATCGGCAAGCCGCCGGAACACAGCGAGGAGCCCGTGAGCTCCGTGGGTTCCCTACGCGAGTACGTTGAACGCACCCGCGAAATGGGCCGGATGCTGCGCGAAATGGGCGTGATCTCGCCAGGCGGCGCGTATTATGCGCCCGTTTCTCCGGGCATGAGGTGACCACAAGAACTATGTGGTGACGGCCTCGCCCACCAGCAGGTCTAGCGCGATGTGGATCACATTGATGTCGAAGAGCAGTTGGATGGCCGCCAGAATGGTGAGGACAAGGATGATCCGGTTGAAACGCGCTTCGCTGACGCGGTGATGCAGCCATTTCCCGAGATAGGAGCCTATGGGAATAAGCCAGACCACGAAAAGAGCAAAATACAGCGTCTCTTGGCGGATCAATCCCACGTAGACGTAGAAGGGCAGCTTCGTGAGATTGATGAGCGTGAACGTCCATGCCACGGTGCCCACGAACAGTGTCTTTCCGAGATGCTGAGCAAAGATGTAGAGGCTGACGATGGGGCCCGCGGCGTGGGCGATGGTCGAGCAGAAACCGGCCGCTATCCCGGCGGCCGCGCCTATACGCGGGCCGGGCCGGTAGCGTTCCGCCCACGCCATCGCCGATTCCTTGCCCACAATGTAGAGGGCGAAGATGATCGCGATGACGCCCACGAATCGCTTGATTAGTTGCTCGTAGTTCTGCACCCCTTCCTGCCCAATGCGCCACCAGACCCATGCCCCGGCGAGAATGCCCAATAGCGCTGGGACATAGATCTGAAGCAGCGGACGCCATTCCACGTTGCGCCGGTGATGGTAAATGGCATTCATGTCGCACAGGATGAGGAGCGGCAGCAGCGTCGCCGCCACCAAATGCACCGGCATGACCAGCATCATGAGGGGCAGCGCGAGGATGCCCGCGCCGCCAGCGAATCCTGATTTGCTGACGCCTTGAATGATGATGGCGAGCCCAACGAATACCCAAAACACGGGCATGGGCACGCCGGGAAGCACGAAACCTTCAAGCATGAAAGACTCTTTCGGGTGAATGCCACGAGAGAACGATGCGGTAACTTACGAAGCAGAACGGCGATTGCCAACTGCTCAGGCGCCACTCCCCAATCGCTGGATAAGGCAGTCTGCCGGGGGATGCTGATTTATTGTATCCCCTCATTTCACGCGTTCCGCCGCGAACGCTTTGCTCTGAAGCAGGAACGAACGAGATAGCCCCATCCAGACGCCCATACCCAGCGAAACGCCGACGCGCGTCTGGGGCGATTATCCTCACGCCAATCAGGGGGACCGCGTTGAATGGCGCCGCTACACGATGTGTTGCATCTGATTGGCGAAGTCTTTGCCGGACGTGGGTGGAGGCAGGGGTTTGCCTTCTTGGTGATAGAGATCGATCACTTCGTCCACGATGCGACACAGCTCCGCGAAAACCTGTTGCTCGTCGCCGCCGTGACATCCCCCGTGGATTAGACCCGGAGCGCTGCCGACATAGCACTGATCTTCCACCGACCACTCGATAATCTTGGCGTAGTTAGCACTGTCTTTCATGACTGCGACTCCTTGACCGCTTGCTCCACGGCCCGGATCTGGTAACGCTTGGCATCGTCGCCGGGTTTTCCTGCCAAGGTAACGGGTTTAGATACATTGGGGTGGACAAAATGCCTGTGGCTGCCCTTTCCGCCGCGATCCCGAAAGCCTGCCTTCTCAAGCTTCTCTATAAGCTCCCGTACTTTGGGCGGCATTCGACCTCCTTCAAGCGAGCCTGGAGTATCCGCGCGCAACGCGCATCAAACCCAGGCTACCGTCTGTGATCTCTTTGCAGGCTGTGAGATGTCCACCTGCGCACAAGACAAGGAGCCGGGGTTACGCGGCATCCGCAAACCAAGCCCTGTGTGGCGCTAGGACGGAGACTCTCCCCGGCCGCGGATAAGCCGCACGTAACTCGACTCCCCCGGATTGAAGCTGCTGTTGACGACTGCAAGGGTTCCGCCGGCGTTCACGGCGAGTTTGCGCATCAGCAGACCTTGCTGGCTGCCATTAAAGCCTCCCTCCGGATCCACGCTGCCCGGAATGATCCCGGGTTCCGCAAAACGGTCCCCGCCGTCCGTGGAGTGCGTAAACCCGAGGCCTCGGGGCCGGCGGAGGGGGTGGGGAAAAAACTCCCACACGGCGTACACGTTGCCGTCCGCAGCGACAGCGAGGGCCGGGAAATTCGCGCCGGCGGGCGCTTCCGTATGCGAGGCCGCGATGGCCTTGGGTTCTTCGAACCCCTCTCCGTCCCAACGGGTGTAGAGAATCTCGTAGTGCTCAAAGGGGCCGGTGGGGCTTTCCCCATAGGCAAGATGAAGGGTTCCGGTGTGGTCCACCGCAAGCGCCGGCGCGTCGGCATGGCCCTCGCTTGCGCGCACGATCAAGGGCTCCTCAAACGACTCGCCATTGTCCACGGATGTGGCCATCCGGATATCGGCGGCTTCGTCTTCTCCCACGGTCCAGGCCAAGTACACGGTTTCCCCATCAACCGCCAAGGATGGCCCGCGGGCGGGATCTTCTCCTCCTTCCCCAGCTAGGAGTATGGCTTCGAAGAACTGCTCGCCTCCGTCGGTGGAGCGCCGGTACCAGAGACGGCCTTCGTATTCCGTCCAGGCGGTGTGAATCGTCCCTTCCGGCCCCACGGCGATGTCCAGGCTTCCGTTGTGCCAGCGGTCGGCGGTCCACCGGCCTTTGCCCGCGCCAGCCTCGGTTTCCGAAAGATTGATGTAACTGCTAAAGGTTTCCCCGCCATCCGTGGAATGGGCGAAAAAGATCTCGCCGCCATGCGAACCGCCCGAGAACACGATCTCCTGCCAAAGGATATACACGGAGGGCTCTTCACCGGATGTAAGGACCATGCGGGGAAGCCAAGAGAACACGCCGGGGTTCGATGAGACATTGACTGGCTCGTCAAAGCGCGGTTCTCCTTCCGGGCTGTAGCGTTGGAAGAAGATGTCTTGCGCCACATGATCCGCCCACGCCACGCCTATCTCACCTTCGTCATTGATGGCCA
>SKRY01000364.1 GCA_007118235.1 Candidatus Hydrogenedentota bacterium
CAGGGAGTGTCAAAACAGCTTCGCGCGGGAGACCCGAGGGGCGGCCCGCGCAGGCGAGCGCGGCGGCTCTTGGCGCGGCTTTTTGCCAGACACGGGCTCAATTCTATATCATGGCGGCGCTGGGGCTGTTCTGTATGCGGAGACGCGTTTACGTTGAGTGGACACTGCGGCGCCATCAATCTTCACTTCCCACCGTTACCATAAGGATCCTTTACACATGAGCGAATTGCGTCTTAACAAGTTGCCAAACTATACCGAGTTCCCCGGACCTGTCGTCTTACTCATCATGGATGGCGTGGGCCTCGGGAAACGGGACGAGAGCGACGGCGTTTACCTCGCGCACACCCCGATCATCGACTCGCTTCTCGAAGAACCCTTGTACACCCAACTCAAGGCCCACGGCACGGCCGTCGGCATGCCATCCGACGACGAGATGGGCAACTCGGAAGTGGGCCACAACGCCCTCGGGGCTGGGCGCGTGTTTGCGCAAGGGGCCAAACGGGTGAATCACGCCTTCGAAAGCGGGGAGATCTTCGAGGACGAGGTCTGGAAGAACGTCATGGCCCAAGCCGAAGAAGGCGGCACGGTTCACTTCATCGGGTTGTTGTCGGACGGTCTCGTCCACAGTCATATCGACCACCTCTTCAAGCTCCTTGACCGGTGCGCGCAGGAAGGCGTGAAGCGGGTCCGGGTCCATCCTCTGTTGGATGGGCGCGACGTAGGTGAGCGCAGCGCGCTGACCTACACCAAACCGCTCGAAGAGAAACTCGCCGCCTTGAGCACCGAGGGGCGGGATTACCGGACGGCCTCCGGCGGCGGCCGCATGATCACCACGATGGATCGTTACGAGGCGAACTGGAAAATCGTTGAGCGGGGGTGGAAAGCCCATGTGCTGGGCGATGCCCGGCCGTTTTCCTCGGCTACCGAGGCGGTTCAGACCATGTACGACGAGAATCCCGACATCACCGACCAATACCTCGACAGCTTCGTCATTGCCGAGAACGGCAAGCCCGTGGGGACCATCGAGGACGGCGACGCCGTGGTGTTCTTCAACTACCGGGGCGACCGGGCCATTGAGATTTCCCGCGCGTTCGAGGAGGAAGACTTCGACAAGTTCGACCGCGTGCGTCATCCCAAGGTCTACTATGCCGGGATGATGCAGTACGACGGCGACACCGGCATTCCCAAGAATTTCCTCGTGACGCCGCCCGTGGCGGATCGCACCGTGGCCATGTACATGTGCGCGCAAGGGACCACTAGCTACGCCATCTCCGAGACCCAGAAGTTCGGACACGTCACGTATTTCTGGAACGGGAACAACTCCGGCTATGTGGACAAGAATCTAGAGAAGTACGTCGAGGTTCCCAGCGACGACGTGCCTTTCGACCAGCGGCCGTGGATGAAGGCGGCGGAAATCACCGACGCCACGATGGAAGCGGTCAAGAGCGGCTCCTACAAGTTCATCCGCGTGAATTATCCCAATGGAGACATGGTGGGCCACACGGGCGTGCCCATAGCCGTGCGGATTTCGGTGGAGACGGTGGACTTGTGCCTGAGGCGGCTGTTGCCCGTCATCAAGGCGCAACAGGGCGTGGCGGTTATAACAGCGGACCACGGCAACGCCGACCTAATGTTCACGGAGAAGAACGGTAAGCGCGAACCCATGGTGGCGCACACGCTGAACCCGGTTCCGTTCACCATTGTCGATTATTCGGGTGCGAACAAGATCCACATGCGCGATGATGTGGACACGCCGGGGCTGAGCAACGTCGCCGCCACGCTTCTCAATTTGCTTGGCTACGAGAAGCCCGAACAGTATGATGAGTCGCTGATAAAGATCGGCTAAGAGGTCCCGGCGCGCGATAGCATTCCCGCGGCGCTGGCATCTTGCGGGTGACTGCCTGTCAAGATGCCAGCGCCGCCGGTGGGATTCATAAGCCAGATGCACACCTTCTACGAGTTCTTCGCGGGCGGCGGCATGGTCCGCGCGGCCCTGAGCGCGGAATGGGATTGCGTGTTCGCGAATGACAACGATCCCCACAAGACCGCCGCCTACCGGAGCAATTGGCGCGGGGACTCCTTGCTCGAAGGTGACATTCGGGACGTAAAGGCGGGGCTGCTTCCCGGCGCCGCGGATCTCGCCTGGGCATCGTTCCCGTGTCAGGACTTGTCCTTGGCGGGCGTGGGAGCGGGACTAAACGGCGCCCGTTCCGGCACCTTCTGGCCGTTCTGGCATCTCGTGCGGGAACTTCGGGCCGAAGGCCGCGCGCCACGGATGCTGGTCTTGGAAAACGTGTACGGGGCCCTACGTTCCCACGGCGGCAAGGATTTCGCCGCGATCGCCAAGGCGCTGGCGGATGGGGGATACCGGTTCGGCGCGATGATCATCGACGCCGCGCTTTTTCTGCCGCAATCCCGTCCGCGCCTATTCGTGGTGGCGGTGGATGAGCCCATTCCGGTTCCAAAAGCCGTTGCGCTGGATGGCCCCGATTCCCTCTGGCATCCCAAGGCCGTGGCGGAGGCGCACGACCGGCTTTTCCCCGCGATCCAGCGGAAGTGGATCTGGTGGAGTTTGCCCCGCCCCAAGCGGCGCGGCATGGAGTTGGCGGACATCGTGGAGGGGGAAGCCGTGGGCGTCCCGTGGCATGCGCCGGAGGAGACCGCGCGGCTTCTGTCCATGATGACGGAAGTGAACCTAGCCAAGGTGCGTGAAGCGAAGCGAGCCGGCCGGCTCAAGGTGGGCGCCGTGTACAAACGGACGCGGCAAGGCGTGCAGCGGGCGGAGGTGCGGTTCGACATGGCGGGATGCCTGCGGACGCCGGCCGGCGGATCCAGCCGGCAGACGCTGCTCTTCGTGGAAGGCTCCCGCATTCGCTCCCGGCTCCTTACCCCGCGCGAGGCCGCCCGTCTCATGGGCTTGCCCGAGGAGTACCGCCTCCCCGCACGCTACAACGCCGCCTACCACCTCGCCGGCGACGGCGTCGCGGTCCCCGTGGTCCGCCACTTGGCCGAACATCTCTGCGAACCGCTGCTGGCGCGGGCAAACCACGGAATGGAAACCGCGAATGAACGCCAATGAACGCGAAAAGAAAAGATGAACCACGGATGAACACGGATATACACGGATTTTTCAACCACGGAACACACGGAAGAGAAATTGCGAATAAACGCTAATTATTATAAAAAGATACTAAGTGTGTAGTCATGATTTATTATATA
>SKRY01000101.1 GCA_007118235.1 Candidatus Hydrogenedentota bacterium
CGCGTCCTCTTGGGCGTCAAGCTCAAGATCCCGGAGTTCACCGCCGCCGTTTTGAGGGGCAGCCTCGGGGGGCTCCTCGGTTTCACATCCCGTTGCCAGCCCTAGTCCCAGGACCACCGCGAGCAGAACCAGATAACTCATCTTCGGTATCATGGCGTATTCCCTTTCCTCGCTGTTCCATTTGTCACACAGGGATTGATGGCCCGCTGTCCCGAGCATGAGCCGGGACAGCAGGGCCACATGGTCTTACCAGCGTCCGCGTTCACCAGCGCCGCCGCCGCGGCCTTCACCCGCTCCTTGCGGGTTACCTTGGCCTCGGCCCCGGCCGCGTTCGCCTTGGCCTTGCACGCCTTCGCCGGTTCCCCGGCGACCGCCACGGCCGTCTCGCGCGCCATGGATGCACCGGCCATCCTCTGCCGGTTCAAACTGTTCGCAAGCGCCGCGTTGTCCTCCGCCACCTCGAGCGGGCGTTTCCTCGGCCACCGCCGAGAAGCTAAAGGCGAGCGTGCAAGCCGCCAGGACCAACATCATCCGATACCACATGGTGTCACCTCCTTTCATTCAGTTTTTCTATTGCCCGGTTCACTCGTTCGCCGGGTCTGCCGAACCTGGTGTCCCGTATCCCGGGACACCAGGGTAGGAACTTATGAAACGTTACCGCGCGTTGTTGCGTAGTCCGCGTCCGCCGCCGCGAGCACGGCCATCACGGGGACCTACGGCTTGCCCACGGCCTCGACCGCTACCATCGCGCGCACCCATGGCCCGCCCGCGGCCTTCGCCGCGGCCATCCTGCTGCCCTATGGCAAGGCCCTGTCCGGCCCCACTTCCGTCACGGGCGCCATATCCTTGCCCGCTTCCGTCTTTCGGGCCTGTGCCGTCCCTGTCGCACTGGGCTTGCGCCACAGCCGCAAAGCTGAAGAGCAGCGTGACCGCCATCGCTACCACAAGCATCTTGTACATCATTGTCTTATCCTCCGTACTTCGTTGTTTCGCTTCATCTCGCTCGACCTTCGAGCTTGCCAGCGGCTCCATTGCCGCCTGCACTTAATAAAGAGCATATGCCGTGCCAACACAAACCGGGGGAAATCAAGGGGAATCAGCGGCGGACTATGCAAAACCCGCACAGGCGGGTGTGCAACTGTGCAAAGTTTGCAGGGTTCCGCTCAGGAAGCGATGTGTTTCCCGCGTTTGCTTACCTCTCTTTTGGCCCTTTCCCAACTCGGCTAGTACTTAGTTCCCCCCAGAATTCAAGAATGCCCCGTAACACCGGCATCGCGCCGCCTTTCAAGCACAATTCCCCCTTTGAAGGGGGATCAAGGGGGATGTTCTCCCCCGGAGTAGCCTCGTCCTCCGCGATCAGGGGTAATGGACAGGATCTCGGGAGATGCGTTACGCACAAGAACCTTTCCTCCGTCATTCACGCGAAAGCGGGGATCCAAATCCCGGGAGCAGCACGCGCGCAGTGGATCCCCGCCTTCGCGGGGATGACGATAGGGGCGGATCCCCCACAATTTCCGAAATAGACCGAGCCCTGGTAGCTCTTCAGCAGCCTTGTCTCCATGCGTGGGCGAACATCTAAAGACCCCAAAGGGGTCACAGATGGTAGCCAGGGGTTGCAGCGTGCGCCAGCACGCAATACCCCTGGAAAGAAAGACCACCCAATTCGACCCCGTCAGGGGTCGGCTCTTGGGGCTTTGTAGCCGGGGGTATCGCCCGCATGCTATCGCACGCGGCCTCAACTTCCGGCTACCAGCTGTCATCCCTACGGGATGGATTTGATTTGTGACAGCATGTCAGGCTACGTCAGACGCAATCGGGGTATCCACAAATTGAGGGCTAACTGAGCCCTAGCGCAACTTGGCATGGCCTATGCGTATGTATTAGGTGGTACTGAAGCGAATGGCGGGCGCGCATGGGCGCGTCCGCGGCCGAACGCGTGCGGCCTTGAGCCGCAATGACGGGTTTCAAGGAAAGGTTGGACAACCTATGAGCGCCAAGAAGAAATTCTCAATCCGGGCCTGGGTCTCCCTTGTGCTGGCCCTCACCTTCATTGCCGTGGCGGTGTCCGGCGTGATTCTCTACTTCGCTCCCCCATGCAGCGTGGCTGACGCCACCGGTTGGAGCGTGGCCGCATTGAGCAAGCACCAATGGGCCACCATACATGTGATCACGTCCCTGGTGTTTCTGATCGTGGCCATGGTCCACATGCTGGTGTACAACTGGGGTCCGCTGAAGACCTATATGAAGCAAAAAGCCCCTTCGCGCCTCAAGATACGATGGGAACTCGTGGCGGCGTTGGCGGTGTTTGCGCTGTTATTGGCGGGGTCGATAAGCGCCGTGCCGCCCTTTGGCACGGTGATGGACTGGCAGGACGCCATCAAGGATCATTACCGGGAGCAGGCCCCTGGCCGGGGTGAAGGCCGCGGAAGGGGTGGGTACGCTCACGTGGAAGACACAACGGCCATGGAAGAAGAAGGAATGGCTTCTTCGGATCTTCCAAGCGATACGTGGTTGACGGTGCGCTGGCGCGGCGGACGGTAGCCCTGCTTCAAGGAAGAACATCCCCCTTCAGAACGGGGAATTATCCGCCGCGCCGTGGGTCGGAGGGCATTGGGCGGACCGGCGGGGTGAGTGTGCGTTTGACTGAGGGGCATGGGAACGGGTACAAGCATAGGAGCGCCGCGGCGTCCGTTGGATGAGGCGAGGGCTGAATCCTTGGCCGTTGGCATTTGGGATTGGACAGCTCCGCCACGATAACCGCCATGTCAGAAGCATTGCGTTCGATCATACGAGGTATCCCGCGTCAGCTTCCCGCCGTGCTTGCCTTGGGGTTGGTGTGTCAGCTCGTGCAGATCACCTTGCTGCGCGAGTTGCTCATGGTGTTTCATGGCAACGAGATCGCTATCGGCCTCATCCTCGCCTGCTGGATGCTCTGGGTGGGCGTGGGCAGCCGTCTGGGGGCGATCGTTGCGGAACGGGCGCGGCGCCCTCCCACGTTGCTGACGTGGAACGCGGCGGCGGTGCTGGCGCTGTTGCCTGCCACGCTGCTGGTCATTCGCGGGCTGCGCGGCTTCTTTGACGTGCTGCCCGGCGCCTATCTCTCCCTATGGGACATGGCGTTGTCCTGTGTGTTGGTGATGGCTCCGGTCTGTCTGTTGCTGGGGGCGCAGTTTGTCCTGTTAGCGCGGGTGTGGCGCGAGGA
>SKRY01000246.1 GCA_007118235.1 Candidatus Hydrogenedentota bacterium
TCGTATCCGGTGTTTTCGAGTGTCTCACCTATAAGTTTGTCCACATTGGATAGTTTGCGTTCCCGCACGGGCCGCGTCACCATGCCAGCCTGGCAAAACCGGCATCCCTGCGTGCAGCCGCGAAGCACTTCCAGCGCGAGGCGATCATGCACTTGCTGAGTATATGGTACAATATAGCGCGTCGGAAACGCTGCGCCGTCTAGGTCTGGTATGAGACGCTTCACAATTGGGGGGGCGTCTTCCCTGGGGAGCACGCGGCCATCGTCCATCGTTTCGAACGGATACAGCTCCGGCGCGTAGAAGCCTTCGAGCTGGGCGATCGCCTCGAGCTTCTCTCGGCGGGGGACGTGTTTCATGGACCGCAGGAGTTCCGCCAGCTCCACAATGGCCTCCTCGCCGTCTCCGATGACGAAGAAATCCATGAATGGAGCCATCGGCTCGGGGTTGAACGCGGCTGGGCCGCCGCCAAACACCAGGGGGTGAGAATCATCCCGATCTTTTGCGCGGATGGGGAGCCCCGCCAAGTCTAGCATGTTGATGATATTGGTGTAGGTGAGTTCGGACTGAAACGTGAACCCGATGAGGTCCATCTCGTCCAGCGAATCCTTGGATTCACTGTTGAACAGGGGAAGTCCCCGTTTGCGAAGGACTTGCTCCATGTCCGGCGCGGGCGCGTAGGCCCGTTCGGCCCAGCACCAGGGCTGTTCGTTCAAAATGGCGTAAAGGATAATCAGCCCCAGGTTGCCCAGGCCGAGATCGTAGAGATCGGGAAAGACAAGGCTGACCCGCAAGTCTACTTCGTGTTTGTTCTTGTGCGCCGTGTTGAGTTCCGTGCCCAGGTAACGGGAAGGCTTTTCCACAGAGGGGAGTATCTCGCGATAGAGTACATCGCTCACGTTCATGGACTCGGGTCTCCTTTTGATGGTGGGGCTTGGGAAACGAATGGAAGCGCGGAATCGCCGCGCGGGGGATTGGCTTGGACGGTTTTACGGAGTCAGGATAGGAAACAACCCTATTCTAGCGCTCATTCCAGCATACTGCAATGAGCGGGGCCGATCTTCTGGGGCGGCCGCCGGAAAGCGTGGAGAAATAGTTGTAAAGGGGAAAAGTATGTTGCTGGGGAGACTTTTGTGTGTACTGGGGATGCTTTGCGTGGTGGCGGGGATTGCTGGCGCGGAGCAGACCTCGGAGGGTGTTGAAGCGGCGTGGGACCGCATTTGGGAGCATCGAATCAGCCCCTTGCGAATCCAAGCCGTGGACGGGGCGGGGAACCCCATTGCCGGCGCCGATGTGCGCGCCGCGATGACTCAACACGAGTTCCGGTTTGGAACGGCGGTGAACGCGTGGTTCTTTGTCCAGCTGGACGAGGAGCATCCCTATCGCAAGCGATTGCGCGAGCTGTTCAACCACGCGGTGTTGGAGAACGCTCACAAGTGGAAGTACTGGGAAAGGGACTCCGAGGCGGCGGATTACACGGTGGCCTGGCTTCAAGCGCATGGATTCACGATTCGGGGGCACACCATGCTGTGGCAGACTTTCCGCTATGGGGTTCCCATGCCGGAAGATGTGGAGGAGGCCCTACGGGCCAATGACGTGGCGGGCCGGGAGCTTGTCCGGGAGCGGGTGATCGGGCACATCGAGGCGATTGGCTCCGCGTACCAGGGCGTCATCGACAAGTGGGAAGTGGTGAACGAAGTCACCACGGAGCACGAAGTCACGGCTGTCCTTCGTCCCGATACGCTCCCGCAGGAAGCGCCGGAACTCCTGGAGTGGTTCGAGGCCGCCCGCCGCGCCGCGCCGGACGCTACGCTGTACGTCAACGATTTCGACATTCTGCCGGGTGAAGACGAGGAACACCGCGCCGCCTACGAGCGGCTCATTGAGTTTCTGCTCGCCAACGGCGCTCCGCTCGGCGGGATCGGGGTCCAGTCGCATTTCTACCATTCCGATCTCCAGCGAACTCCGGAGGAGTATTGGGAAACCCTGGAGCGCTTTGCCCGTTTCGGTCTGCCGCTTTCCATCACCGAGTTCGACATGTTTGGCTACAACTGGGGAGATAGCCAAGAAACCCGGGAGTATCGGCAGGCGAACGCGTTTCGGGAGTTCTTGATCACGGCGTTTAGTCATCCCGCCGTGACAGGTTTCACCATATGGGGCTTCTGGGATGGGTTGCACTGGGCCGATGAGGCTCCCCTGTTCCGGGAAGACTGGACGCCCAAGCCCGCCCTGGACGTGTATGAGACGCTGGTCTTTGATTCGTGGTGGACCGATGAGACCGGAGCGACGGATGCCGCAGGGCAATTCGAAGTCTGGGGGTTTCATGGGGACTACGAGGTGACCATCGAACGCGACGGATTCGAATCGGAACGGGTGGAGGTGGTCCTGCCCCAGGGGGGCGCCGAGATCACGGTGGAGCTGCGCTACCGGGGCCCCATCCTTGTGCCGTCGCAATCCGGGGAATAAATAGGCCATGCGGAGGTAGCGCCGGCTCTTGGTGCGTTGAGCTTGATTCTGTTGACGCTATTCGGCGCCGCCTACGGCCTCCGGCGTATCCGGAGGTAGGCCGAATAGGGCGGGGTGTCCATGGGGGCCCCGCCCTTAGCGCGCCTTAAGGACTGTGGCGTGTTGCTTCCACTGCGACGTGACCCGCCAGTTCGGTGACAAAGTTGTGGAGACCAGTTAGCGGGCTGAGTTCGGAATACTCTCCCGTGTTTACGGCGGAGCGCGGGGATAAGAGAACAGAAGCCGCCGAATAAAGGTGCTCGTGAATCAACTTGCGGCAGAGTATGTGATAGCGATCGGCGTACGATGCGTTGTCGAACTCTTGGAACACAGGAAAATGGGGCGAGATCGCGCGCACGGGCCGTCTGGAGCTTTCCGCGTCTTCCACAAGGATCAACCAGCCCACGAACGGCGGAGTCTGTTCGCCAAACGCGCCCTCCCGGAGAGCTGTTCCCAGATCGTGCGCGGCTCCTATGGCCTCTTCCACCCGGTTATTGAAGTTATTGCCAAAGGACGGGCCAACTTGACTCTTGAATTCAAGTACGGCCACGAGACGTCCTTCATTGATAACAACCACGTCCCAAAGCTTAGTTGGCCGGAAGTAGCCGGGAAGGGAGACTACCTGTCTATCAAGGTCAACGCAACGGCGGTCCAAGCCGTTAGCCGTCACGACATCCTGGACCAGGGCAATAA
>SKRY01000144.1 GCA_007118235.1 Candidatus Hydrogenedentota bacterium
TCCATCCTGCCCACGTTCAAGAACCCCACACCCACCCCCATCTCCGAGGAGTCCGAGGAGCCGGAGGAGATCAGCGCGCCGTCCGCCTCCCCCGCCAGTCACATCGCCGTCATCGCCGGGGGCGTGGGCTTGGTTGCAATTCTAAGCGTCGTGGCCGTAATGGTCACCGTCAACAATTGGGAACACGAATTCCCCTACGACGGCGTCCCCCGGATCCCGCTCACGGTGTATGAGGTCCTCGCGGACAATCTAACAATACTCCGGCTCCTTGGAGGCGTGGTGCTTCTTGCGGCGTGGCCGGCGTCGCTCTATATCGCGGGAATCCTCATGACCCTGACGCCCCGCACCCGTTGGGCGCATTTGCTGGCCGGTCTCTCACTGGCGTTGACGGCCTATTCGGCGGCCTGGCTGCGAGTGGAGCATTTGCTCTACGCGCCCCTCGCGTTGGGGCTCCTAGCCTTTCTCGCTTGCCTGGCCATATTCCGGGGTTCGTTCAGCCGCATCCTCGGCGCATGGGCCGCGCAAACCATCCTTGTGGCCGGGGCCGCGTTCGTCCTTTTGGCCTCCACCGAGGGCGTCAAACCGTTGACGGAGCTGCCTGTGATTTCAGCGTACGCCGCCCGGCACGATAATCAAGAAGCCCCCGGCCTGTATGAAGTCAATCCCTCCCTGGTCCCTCTGCGAATGGGCATAACATGGCAGTCCACCGGCTCGGATTGGCTCGACACCTGGGCGAATGAAGCGGTCATCGCGGTATCCCTGGACGAACCAGTCGAAGAGCCACTCCGCGTCGTGGTCCAGAGGGACGATCAACTCATTGAGCACATCGAATTCACGGAGAACCAAATCGCCATACCCATCCGCGCGCAACCCGGCGTGGAACACCGGCTGGAAGTGACGGGACCGTTCGACGTCAGGATTCGGCCCCGGGTCTACGCGGTGCTCCGGCCTCGATTCGTGCCCTGACGCCCCGCGCGTTTTCCGTGATCCGCTCCCACTCTCCGTCATCGATCCATTGCATGGCTTCCTCCCTGAGCGCCGGCCATTGCGCCTCCGGGCGCGAGGCAAGCGCAAGAAACCACGCCGTCCCCGCGCCGGGAATCCGGAACCGCACCTCGTCCGCATGCCTTCGCATCGTATCCTCGTCGGGGAGGCGGGAAGCGGCCGCGGCCAGCATCATATGCAGCGAGCCCGTGTCCCGGTATTCGAGCGCTTGCTCCAAGACCTCCCGCGCTTCCTCCAGGTGGCCTTCCCGGGCGAGGGCGTAGCCATGCCGCTCCAAGGCGCGCGGGCTGGGCCAGAAATGCTCCGCCGCCCGGCGGTAGTCGTCGAGCCCGCTCTCGCCCGCCAGGGCCTGATTCTCCGCCATCCGCAGCCAATGGCTCGGCGGCAAGACGGCGGCGCAGTAGAACGCGGCGGCCAGCAACGTCCCCCCGAACACCGTCAAGGCGGCCCCACGCGTGGCGAAGGCGCTTGGCATGCGGATGGGATGGGGTTTCCCGCCCCACTTGGGCGCCAGCAACAGCGTTACAAGCACCACGCCCGCGGCGGCATGCGGCGCGCTGGCCAAGGGAAAGTTGAAGCACGCGAATACCGCCAGCGCCGCGAGCCCGCCAAGCGCATGCCCCCTCACACCACGCAGCCGCCACGCCATCCAGACTAGGAAAAGTATCCCAATCACCCCCGCCGTGGCGAGGAGTTCGAGGGGATCGCTGTGCGCATGAACCGTGTGCAACTCGTTGTGGTAGTGGGTCTCTCCGCCGGGGCGATGCAAGGCGGCGCCTTGGAAATAGGGCGACCAATACGGGAAATTGCCCAGCCCAATGCCTACTAGCGGGGCGCTCAAGAACATACGCCACGCCCCCTCCCAGAACCACAGCCGCGCCCGGCCTCCCACGTCTTCCGCGCCGAACGGATCCGTGAGCCGTTCACTCAGCGTTTCCGGGCCGGCCGCCGCCAAGGCCGCGATGGCCGCCACGGCCCCTGCGCCCGCCAGTATCCCCGCGCGCCGGGGCGATCGCCGCGCGGGGCCAATGGCCCACAGCAGGCCGGCGGCCGCGGCCAGCCAGGCCGTCCGGCTTTCGGACAGGAGCAGAACTAAACCCAGCACCGCCGCGCCCAACACCCACGGCCAGAAGAGGCGCGCCGCATTCAAGGCTTGATAGACGGCCAATACGAACCCCAACGCGGCGAAGCCGCCGAGCAGATTCTGGTTGCCAAACACGGAGTACATCGGTTGGGTGTAGCCGAGTTGAGGCGGGAACAGTCCATCCAGCCAGCCGGCGAACTGCCCCAACGCCAAGAGCGCCACCGCCAAGGCCGCGACAATGACGGCTCCGAGAAACCGTTGGCGCCATTGCGCTTCGAAGGCCAGGTCCCATATCACCGGCGCCAGCGCCAACAGGGCGGCGAGCCGCACAATCTCTAGCACCGTTTCCGTGGGCACGCGGGCCTGTCCCAACGCGGCGTGAACAAGCAAGCTGAACAGCAGAAGCAGCCACAGCGGCGCGAAGGCCCGGAGCCCCTGCACGGCGCCCGCGGCGGCGGCCGATCCCGGCGCGGGCCAAGCCTCGGCCAGCAGGACGCCCGCCGCCAGCGCGAGCCCCGTCATGAAGACGGCGTCCTTGGCGTGAAGGAAGGAACTCAACGGAAAGGCATACGCCACGGCGCTCGCCACGAGAACGGCGCAAACGAGCCAGCCGCGTAACGGCGTCCAAGGGGAGGGAGTGGCCAGCGGCGGGAGGGCGTCTTCATGACGGTGAGGCGGCGGGACTATGTTCCCGCGTTGAACACTCCGTTGAAATGCCTCACGCCTTACTGGGAAGATCTCGATTCTCACGGAGCAAACAGCAGCTTATGGAACCACGCCAGCAACACAAAAGCCACGCCCGCGCGTAAACCCCAGCGGTGAAGTGCTGGCGCGCGCATCCATGAAGGATACCGTCCCGCGAACGCCATGAGCATACACGCCGCGGCGGCGGGAACCACCGCCAGGCCAATGAGCGCGCCAGCGGGTTGAACAAGGAACGCCTCCGCCCACTGACCGCGCGCCACATGGGTAACCGCGGTGGTCATGCCGCAAAACGGGCAGGGAAAGCCGGTAAGCGCGTGCGTGAAACACGGGAGAAGGCCAAGCTGTTCGTGCGTCCCCACGCCGCGGCTGTCGGGCGTCACGAACCGGAGGGCCA
>SKRY01000301.1 GCA_007118235.1 Candidatus Hydrogenedentota bacterium
CCAGCAACCGGCTTTACGGGAGCTACACCAATTATGACAGCGGCGGCAACGTCGAGAGCCGGGGCAGCGGTATATGGCTGCGCGGCAGCGAAACCGCCGATGCGGCCGACTCCCAGCAGCAGGCTCCTGCGTCTGGCAGGTCTCAATAACCTCACAACGCAACGCGCCTAGTCGAACTATCCGTATCGCCGGCATTCAAGAGCGAAGCGTATCCCGCCAGCGCTTCTAGCCCGCTGGTAAGGCGGCGCCGAGGTTTGAGAAATGCGATTGCTTCCCCTCCGTATCCATGCTCCATGGGCGCGTGCATTGATCGTGGCGTTGCTTTTTCTGTACGGCTCCGGGGCGTTCGGCTGCCGGATACTCGCCGAGACGGATTATCCCCGCCAATTGTTCCGGCGGACCGTGGAAGGCGACGCGAAGGCTGTCGACGTTCTGCTGGACTACGGCGTTGATCCCGCGCGGCCTTACGCCGAGGGAGTGACGCCCCTTCACATGGCCCGCGTAACCGGCAGGACGGACCTCCAGGTGTTGTTGGAAAGCCATGGGGCTGATCCCGGCGACACGCCGCCGCGCCCCGAAGCCATGGCGAAGGTCCTCTTCGCGGCCTTGAGTGCCGATGGTCCCGGCATGGCCGCGCTCGTGGCCTTGGACGGGGCCATCCAGTTCGAGGGTTACCATGGGCTGGCCAACGCGCAACATGAGGTCCCCGTCACGGCGGACACCCCGTTCCGCATCGCTTCCCTGACCAAGCCGTTCACCGCCGCGGCCATCCTCGCCTTGGCGGAGGAGGAGCGCCTCGATCTGGACGATCCCCTGTCCAAACATCTTCCCTACTATCCCGGAGGGGACGCCATCACCCTGCGCCATCTGCTTACCCACAGCGCCGGCATCCCCAACTACACGGCAAAGCCCGAGTTTCTAGAACGAGCCTCGCTGCCCTGGACGCCGGAAGAGATCGCCGCGTTGTTCAAGGACGAACCCCTCGAGTTCGAGCCGGGCGAGCGTTATAGCTACAGCAACTCCGGGTATTACCTTCTGGGCCAGATTGTGGAAGAGGTAACGGGCAAACCGTTTGAGGCCTATCTGTCCAAGCGCTTCTTTGAGCCCCTGGGCATGCGCCATACCGGCATGCATGATCCCCGCGCGATCCTGCCCAACGGCGCCCAGGGCTATACGGTCGAGACGGGCGTGCTCAAGAACGCCCAGGAATGGCACACCCCCAATGCAGGGGGCGCGGGCGGCATGTACTCCACCGTGCGCGATCTCCATCGCTGGACGCAGGCCCTCTTTCACGGGGACCTGTTGACCCGGGAAAGCCTCGAAGGCGTGTTCGAGGGCGTCTTCATGGGAGACGTCCCGCCCGAAGGGCTGCCGGAGGGGTTGCCCGCCTACGGCCACGGCTGGGTGATCACCGAGCATCGCGGCCTTCCCATGCTCAACCATATGGGCGGCCTACCGGGTTTCACGAGCATCATGGCGCACTATCCCAAGCAGGGCCTCACGGTTGTGGTCCTGTCCAATTGCGCGCCACCTCATGATCTGTCACCCGAACGAGTCTTGCTGACCCTCGCGCAATGTTTCTTATGGGAAGCCATGGAAGAGGCGCAAGACGGAGGAGGATAAAGGGAATGTTCTCCCCTGGAGCTGCATCCTTGCCCGGCTCATTGGGGGATATGCGGAATTTGGCCGGTATGCGCGGGTATGCGATAATGCGGGGCGCATCGAGCTGCGCGCGTCTATGGGCTCCCCTTCCTGTATGTTTCCTTGCGGCGCGCCGTGAAGGCGGAGTTCGTTCGCATATCGTTTCCAACAAGCGCCAGCGCCGCTGGGTTGCCGCATATTGAATTCCGAGGACGTCACGCAAGTGCGTTATACGCCTAAATACAATTTCGCCCCCGACCATGGAAACGGAAGCGCGGGCGCCGATGTCTCCGCGCCTCCAGTGGAGAGCCATCCCGAGCTGTTCGAACAGTTGCGGGGGGCGCAACGCGTATTTGACGCTATCGGCGACGCGTTTCTCGTCGTGGACCAGCCGGGCCATGTGTTGTACTGCAACAACGCCGCGCGATCCCTGTTGGGCAAGGACATTGAATCCATCGAACCCGGCGAATGGCGCACCCGCTTCCGCTACCGCCTTCCGGATGGGTCCCCCTCGCAAAACCTGGATGAATTGCCCCTGATGCGCGCGTTGCGGGGCGAGGCTGTGACGCGGCAGGAAATGCACCTCAGCGGGGAAGGCATTCGTGAAGTATGGGTGAGCGTGTCGGCGCGGCCCGTCAACAACGAAGCGGGACAGTTCGAGTGGGGATACCTCATCCTCCGGGACATCAACCTCCGGAAGTGGTCGGAGGAGAAGATGCGCCTGCACAACCACGCCATGGATTCGGCCAGCGATGGTATTGTGATCGCGGACGCCTTGCAGAACGAGCAGCCCATCATATACGTGAACGAAGGATTCGAGCGGCTCATGGGCTACAGCCGGGACGAGGCGCTGGACCAGCCCCTGGATGTGTTGTTTGATTCCGCGGTGGAAGACGAGGAGTCGGCCCGGGCGCGGGAAGAATTGAGCAAGGGGATGCCGGCCACCCTTGAGCTTCAACAACACCGAGGGGAGGACGGGCCGTGTTGGACGCGGCTAAGCATCACGCCTGTCCACGATCGGACGGACTCCGTCACGCATTTCATCGCGATTCTGTCCGATGTGTCGGACCTCATTGAAACCGAGCGCAGGCTTCAGGAAACGACGGAGGAACTTGAAGCGGCCAACGCCAAGATCACGCAGGCCAATCACCGCATGAAGCGGGATCTTGAGGCGGCGGCCAAGGTTCAGCGGAATCTGCTCCCGTCCGCCCTTCCCGAAATCGAGTGTCTGCGGTTCGCCTGGAGCCTTCAAGCCAGCGAGGAACTCTCGGGGGACATCCTCAACGTCATCCACCTCGACGAGGAGCATGTGGGGATGTACATCCTTGACGTCACGGGTCATGGGGTGGCCTCCTCGATGCTCAGTGTGACGGTGAGCCACCTGCTAACGCCCATTCGCAGCGCCACATCCCTGGTCTTCGAACGCTCGGGAGGGCCGGGCCAAGTCTACCGGGTGGCCTCGCCCGGCAAAGTCGCCATGCGCTTGTCCCGCCGGTTCCGATGGGATCTCGAGACGGGTCAGTTCTTTACCTTTCTCTA
>SKRY01000354.1 GCA_007118235.1 Candidatus Hydrogenedentota bacterium
CGCCGTAATGGTATTCGAGCAGTTCAAGGGGCGAATCGGTGGCGCATTCCTGCGTGGCCGTCAAATCCCATTTCCACCAGCCTTCTTCCGGACCGCCGGCGTTGTAGGCGCGTACGTCCCATGTCTCGTCAAGGGCCGTCTTGCCGCCGTCTTGGGTCAGGTCCACGTGTTCGTGGCGCGCAAGCAGATGACCGAAAACCGGGCCGGAGGTGACGGTCTCGAAGCCAGTGAACTGCACCGTCCCCTCGCCGCCGCCAAGATTCCAAAAGTCGATCTGGCGTCCCTCGAACTCGGTGCGGGTCCAGGGAAACCATACGCCCTTGTGATGGTAGTGGTCACCCGGGAAATCCTCGGTCACCAGCAAGCCCGACGGGCTATAGACGGGGTGAATATAACCGCTGCGAACGAATAGCGGATCCACGCCTTCGGGCGGAAGCACGTGCTGGTGATTGTAGTGAAAGATGGTTTGGCCTCCCAATCGCATAAACACCGATTGGTCGTCGAACGCCACCTCGACGGACTCCCCTTGCGCCGGCAGCCCGTAACTGAGTTCAAACTCCCGCGTCTCACCCGCTTCCGTGGTTCCATCGAGGATGAACCATAGCCGCGGGAGTTCTCCATTGCGGGCGGGCTCGACTTGAGCGGGGACGGGGTGGGCGTCATCCCCATCAATCTCGGCCAAGTGCAAGGCGCGGTGCGCGTTGATCGCCTCCGGCAAGGCGACGGACACCGGGTGATCCACCCGCGTCACGTCCCCGGCCTCCACCGTGATGGTTCCCACGGTTTCGGCTTCGGCGCTTTGTGTGAACCAGCCAAGCGCGGCCATGCCCGCCAAGGCCATGATGGTCATCGGCCATACAAGTACAACGTGTTTCATAACATCCTCCTTCGCTTCGGTTTGTGTCCCTTCGTTTCTTTCTCCGACAAGGAAACATTAAAACAGCGCGCCAAGGATGTCAAGCTTGCGGCCGTAACAAGAAGGCGGGGTCAGGCGCGGCTGTTTTCGCGCAGTGGGTAAGGTTTACAATGGCGGCGGTGTTTAGCTCTGCAAAATCCTATTACGAAAAGGAGCCGAGGCCGAGGCGCAAATCGCCTCTCCACGGCTAACCCAGTGAAGAGGAGCATGGACCTATGTTGCGTTACATCTTGATTGCCGTGGCGATAGTGGCTGTTCTTGTGCTTGGGGGAGGGATTCTGGGGTATCTCGTCTTGACCGGCGCCTTCACCGGCGTGGATAGGGAGGTGACTCCGGGGGATCCCTTGCCGGATTTCACCATGCCCGCGTCAGACGGGGAGACCTACAATCTGGCGGATTATGAGGGACAGATCGTCGTGCTCGACTTCTGTTCCCATCTCTGCCCGTGGTCGGCCGGCGCGGATGCTCGGTTGGCCGAACTGTACGAGGAATATGCGGAGGAAGACGTGGTCTTTCTGGGGATTGACAGCCATTATGACGTGGACTTGGAGGAGATTACGGCCTATGTCGAGGAAAGCGGGAAGCCTTATCCCGTCCTCAAGGACGAGAACCACGCGTACGCGGATCTCGTGGGGGTCCGGATCACGCCGGAAATCCTTGTCGCGGACACGGAGGGACGCCTCGTGTATCAGGGGGCATTCGACAACCGCATCATTCCGGACAACGCCGGCAGTGTGAATTACCTTCAAGAAACACTTGACGCCCTTCTCGCCGGGGAACCGGTTCCCCGTGAAAGCACGAGCGCCTGGGGCTGCACCATCAAGCGTGGTGGATAATCGGAGACTGGTTTGGGCGAGATCAGGTCAGGCACTAGCGTTGAGACACCGTCACTCCGTCTCCGCCAAGACGACGGCCACCCATTGGCCATCGCCGGGTTTCGCGAGGCGGATCATGCCGCTGTCGAGCATTTCCTTGCTGGTCCATTCCGCGTTGTTCGGATCGAGCCAGCGCAGGGACATGGCGCCGTCAATGGCGGAGGCGTCGAGTTCCACTTCTTCTCCCTCGCTCGTGAAAAACACCGCGTAGGCCCGGCCGGGATCCGCCATGAGATACGCCTCGTTGTCCTCGCGATTGCTGAGCAGGTTCTCCACGTTTTGATGGGGTTGGGTGTGGAACACATCGATCGCGTCCGCGGCCTCGCGCAGGCTTCGGATATTCGCCTGAGCCCGCTCATTCAGGCCATGCCCCCAATCGGGCCGGTGGAACCGGGCCGAGGCTTGGCCCGCGAAAATGGTGCGCCAAACCCGCTCGACGCCCTCGTCACCGGCGGCGTACTGTTTCACACTGTTGGAGGGCGCGGGATTATCCTCCAGCTTGCTCCATTCCGCGACGATGGCGTCAAAATGGCCTTGGCCCACATCGGATCCCGAGGGGCGCTCGGCGCCGCTGGCGCTTTGGGAAAGCTCGGCGAAGTCAAAGCCATGTTCCACCACGGGATCCGCGTCCGGCGTGAAGCGCATGTCGCCCACATAGATGCTCCGTCCCCGGGCGGCGGCCTTTTCCCGCGCGAACGCCGCCCAATGATTGGACCACTCCTGCGGCGCCCAGGACTCGTTCTTCGGCGCGTAAAGCACATTGTCGTACTCTAAAGCGCGATCCAGCACTTGGGCCACGAACTGCTCTTGATAGTGCGGCACGGTTTCGTCGCCGTTCAGCTCCGGCACGGTGAGCAAGGCCGGATGCGGGTCGTTCGTGAACGAAGGCTCCCAGTCCTCGGGCAGGGTAGTATCGGCGGCGGTGTAGTTCACATTGTTCGCGGGATGGTAGGGGTTGCGGCGCCATCGTTCCCGGCTTTCCTCGCCCTCCCAGCGGCGCTGGAAATTCTGTCCGTCCCAAAACTCGATCTGCACCACGATACCGCGTTCGGCCGCTTCTTCGAGCACGCGCTCGAATCCGTTCCAGTAGGTTTCGTTCCACTGCTCCAAGTCGAAACGGCCGTCCTCCAGTTGGCGCCAGGGCGTGGGCAAGTCCGGATGCCAGTGGTCCCGGGCATAGGTGATGCAGCGGAGGTAATTGCCGCCAACCTCCACAAGCCGGTCGAGGTGTTCGATGAGTTGGTCCGGGTCCTCGGCCGCCCAGGTATGGGGCGAGGCCGTGTCAAAGCCGCCCAAGAGCAGAGTGGGCTCGCCTTGAAATTGCCAGTAGCGGGGATTGTCATCCCACGGCCGAATGGCTTCCCCCGCCGCCGCGAAGCC
>SKRY01000269.1 GCA_007118235.1 Candidatus Hydrogenedentota bacterium
CACCGCGAGGGGCTCCACCGAAATCATGTCCATTGGACTGCCGCCAGGGGGCAAGGGACCGGGCTGTTTGCGGTAGACCAAGACCTCTTGCTCGCTGTAATCGGTGGACACGTAGGCGTCGCTCTCGAAGATGCGGATCTTCCGGAGCTTCTCCATGGATACCCGGCTGCACGTTAGGTTGGCGACACAGCCCGAGGCGAAGCGCAAACGGACATTGGCGATATCCTCCGCCTCGGAAAACACGGGTACGCCCACCGCGTCAATGGAGCGCACCGGACTGGGCTCCAGCGCCTGGAGAATCTCGAGATCATGAATCATGAGGTCGTGCACCACGCTCACGTCTTGGCTCCGGCCGGGATACGGGCTCAGCCTGTGGCATTCGATGAAACGGGGCTTCTGGACGGCCTCTATTAGCGCGATAACGGCCCCATTAAAGCGCTCGACATGTCCCACCTGCAAAATACGCCCTTGGGACTCGGCCGCCTCCACCATGGCTTGAGCCTCCTCCACCGTGGACGCGATCGGCTTTTCGACTAGCACGTCCACCCCGGCTGAGAGTAAAAGCTTCGTCAAGGGGGCGTGCGCCGGCGTGGGCGCCACGATCGAGGCGGCGTCGATGTTCGCCTCAAGCAAGCTTTCCGCATCGGGCAGCGCCTTGGCGGCGAAATCCCGCGCGGCCTTGCCCGCCCGGTCCGAATCCGGGTCGGCCACGCCTATGAGGTCGGCCTCGGGAAGCTCGTGATAAATACGCGCATGGTGATACCCGAGATGGCCCACCCCCACCACACCTACTCGCACAGCGGTCATGGGGAGCGTTCCTTGGAATTGATATGTTGATATGTGGAAAAGCCGATTCCGTGGACGCGTTGGTTAAACGGTGACGCCCCGGATGGATTTGCGGAAAAAGTCCACGAAGTAGTCCCGTTCGGGCGTTTCGGCCAACTGGGCCTCGATCTCGTGCAAGGCCTGACTCGTATTCAAGTCGGAACGCGACATAATCCGGTACATGTTCTTGATAAGGCCGCGGGCTTCCTGATCCAAACCGGCCCGGCGCAGCCCCACCGAGTTCGGGCCGCAACACCGCGCGGGATTGCCTTCCACAATCATGAACGGCGGCACGTCCTTCGTCACGCGCGACATCCCCCCCACGAAGGAAAGCTTGCCCACCACACACTCTTGGTGAACGCCGCTCAAGCCGCCGAGAATGGCGTGATCCTCCACGTCGACGTGCCCGGCCAGCGAGGCGCAATTGGCCATGACCACCTGGTCGCCTATATGGCAATCGTGCGCGATATGAGAATACGCCATGAAAAGGCATCCGCTTCCAATGGACGTGACCCGGTGCTCTTCATCGTAGCTGGTCATCGTGCTGGCGCTGACGGTCACATGTTCCCGGAAACAGTTGTTATCCCCTATTTCGGCGCGTCCCACCAAACCTTTACGGTGCTTGAGATCTTGAGACAAGACCCCGATCTGGGCGCCGCTGAAAAACTGGTTGTTCTTTCCGATAACGGTGCGCCCCTGAATGACGCAATGCGGACCGACGACGGTTCCCGCCCCCAGTTGGACGTGAGGCCCAATGATGGTAAAGGGATGAATCTCAACGTCATCCGCCAATTCCGCTTCTGGATCAACAATAGCCGTGGGATGAATATTCATGTAAGAGCACCTTGGATAGGAATGCGCAAGCGACTAGGATGCCGTTGGAAATAGCACAAAAGCGATTGGAATTCAAGCGTTCGGTCTTTTTCCCCGCCGCATGCCGCGGCGGCGTCCTTCGATATCCCCCTGAGTCCCCTGCTTGGAGGGAGGAAGCCCGTGCTGCGACTTGCCTCCATTCGCCTTGATACAATGGCGGTTCGCAAGAAAGTTGACGCGGTTAGATTACCACAAACGAAGGAGGAACCCAAGAATGGCTGTTAAAGCGACTTGGCTGGGCCACTCCGCCGTGCTGATCGAGGACGGCGCCACGCACATCTTGATCGACCCTTATCTCACGGACAACCCCATGGCGAGCGCGAAACCCGGGGATCTCAAGGCGGACTTGGTCCTGCTCACCCACGACCACGCCGACCATCTCGGCGACACGGAGTATTTCCTTGAACAAGGCGCGACCTTCGTCGGCGTGTTCGAGACCGCCATGAGGTACGTGAACCAAGGCTATGCGGCGGAGCCGATGAACACTGGCGGCAGTATTGAAACGAAAGGCGTCCGGATTCACATGGTGGAGGCCATCCACAGCTACGGCGAAGGGGTCGCGGCTGGTTTCATTGTGGAGATCGGCGGCCGCCAGATCTACCATGCCGGAGACACCGCCTTGACCATGAACATGCAAATTCTCAACGACTTCTTCGACATTGACCTCGCCTTCGTGCCTATTGGCGACCGGTTCACGATGGGCGCCGATTCGGCGGCGACGGCCGTGGAGTGGTGCGGCGCGAAGAAGGCCACGCCCATCCACTACGGCACATGGCCGCCGATTCAAGGCAATCCCGATCGCTTCGCTGACCTTATAGGAGGCCGGGCGGCCGTGTTGAAGCCAGGCGAATCCGTGGAGGTCTGACGCCTTCCCGGCCTTCGCATCCAAGAGGGGGGAACGTACCGCCAGCGTCTCACCGGCATTTGTGAGCCGTCTGGAAGGCGGCTACACGGTATTTGCGAATCCGTATCCGGCGATAGGGCGAAACGCCTTCGTTTGCACCGCGAACGGCAAACCATTACCATGTAGCCAATCCCGGGCTATCTGGTGGCCGGGGCTTTCAGAAGGTGAATGTAACGTAATAGCGACAGAAGGAGGTACACGTATGCGGAAAGTTTCTCTTGTAGCTTTCGCCCTGGCAGTGACCCTGGCTTCGGGCGGTGTCCACGCCGCCGGGACCCTTGAGGACACAACCTTCGAGCAACGGCTCAATCTGATGATCGATGGGCAGCCCTGGCTGGGCACCGTCAACACGCCCGTCATCGATCTTGGAGATACCGAGCACCGGTATGAAACGTACAAAGTGTACACCCACGTCTATGACTTCGACGGACAGGATGTCATAACCAAGGGTCCGGTGGGCCAGTTTTGTCACCATCGGGGCATCTTCACCGGCTGGAACCACACCCACGTCGGCGATGACAGGTATGACACCTGGCACATGGGCGATTCGACGCAAGAGCATCAGAG